>PSRN01000082.1 GCA_003176075.1 Bdellovibrio sp. | reverse complement strand
CTCCAACTCCAACGCCAACGCCAACGCCAACGCCAACGCCCACACCAACCCCAACGCCAGCACCGACGCCCACGCCAACTCCAGTATCGTCCGTTAAGTCCATAAGTGTTTCTTCAACCACACTTCTTGCCGGACAGACGCTGACGGTGCAGTCCACTTTTTACAGTAGTATGGCGATAACGAATTCTACATATGAAGTCGAACTTTTGAACTCAAGCAACAGCATTGGGATTGCAACTTCTTTTATGGAAGGGCTTACTTTTTACGCCGGGGAAACCAAGACCGTGTCTGTCGTTCTCACCGTGCCGAATGCGGTGACGACAGGAATTTATCAAGTTAACGTAAGTCTGGTATCCAGCGATTCAAACACCACCTATATGAGTCAAACGGCCGCATCCGCCGTGGATATAGCTGGCGGTTCAGCCACAGGGCCGACGATCGGTTCGGGAAGTGCCGATTCCGTTTCAGCCGTCTCGTCAGTGAATTCCGTAACCACCCAAGCAATCACGACGACCGTCACGGCCACTGTTTTCAGTGCATCGGCCCGCCAAAATACAACTGTCTTTATGCAGATTGTTGATGGCAATTACAATGTCTACGGACTGTCCCAACAAATGACTTTGAACTTCGCGGCGGGGGAGACAAAAACGCTCACCACAACCATTGTGACCAATTCTCCGATTCCTCCCGGCACGTATTATGTGTCGGTTGGATTCGTCGCTTCCGACTGGACCCCAATTGCTTATGCCGACCGAGCTGTTGCAATTCCAGTGACTCCGTAAGATGATCGGAAAGCGTTGGGAGTAAAGAATAATGAAATCTTGGAACGTTGTCATCACTGGAGCCTCGCGAGGCATTGGGTTGGAACTCGTTCGAACAGTGTTACGCGAGGGTCATGAAGTGTTGGCCGTCGCGCGAGAGCCAGAGAAATCAAAAGGTCTCCGGGATCTAAAGGCTGAGTATCAGGGGAAACTCACATTTTTGGCGGCGGATGTGGCCGATGACAAATGCCCCAGCCAAATTGTCGATGCGACTCGCGCTTGGCCTTGCGTTGATCTGTTGATCAACAATGCGGGTATTTTCGAGCAAGAGGCCACCGCGACCAGCTTTATGAATTCATTCCGCGTCAACTCGGTGGCGCCGTTTTTGCTGACCAAGGCTCTCGTCCCGCAACTGAAGAAATCAAGTCAACCTCGCGTGTGCCAGGTGACAAGTCAGATGGGTTCCATCGCCGATAACCGATCGGGAGGTTACTACAGTTACCGGGCCTCCAAAGCGGCATTGAACATGATCAACAAGAGCTTGTCAGTCGATGAGCCTTGGCTCACCACGATCGTTATTCATCCCGGTTGGGTGAAAACGGATATGGGAGGTCCGCAGGCCCCCATGTCTCCGCCCGAATCGGCCGAAAAGATATGGAGAGTCGTTTCACGCCTTGAATCGACGCAGTCTGGGCGCTTTTACAATTATCAAGGGGCCGAGCTGCCGTGGTAGAGGGGCCAAGGGTGGCGCTCCTTCATGATTGGCTCACCGGTCAGCGGGGCGGGGAGCGGGTTCTGGAATCTTTCTGCGAGCTTTACCCGCCAGCGCCGCTCTACACCTTGATCCATGTTCCCCATTCAGTGAGTCCGCTGATTGAGAGTCGAAAAATCGTCACCAGTTTTCTCAATCGCATTCCCGGCATTGGCACGAATTATCGCAAGTTCCTTCCCCTGATGCCGAGGGCGGCGGAGAGTCTGAGGATTGAACCCGAAACTGAAGTGGTCTTAAGCAGCAGCAGTTGCGTGATCAAGGGCGTGCCGAAGCCCCTGAGGGCCGTTCACTTAAGCTATATCCACTCCCCCATGCGCTATATGTATGACCAGTTTGATCTTTACTTCGGCAAGCAGGCCTCGCTGCCCATTCGCCTTGGGGCCCGCTTCTTTCGCCGCTCCATCACCGAATGGGATCTCGCCAGCAACCGCAACGTCGATTTGATGATTGCCAATTCCACTTTTGTGCGCGAACGAATTCGCCGCTTCTACCAGCGCGACGCCGAGGTCATTCACGCCTTCGTTGATTTTTCCGAGTTTGAATTTCTGCCGCTGTCGCCGCGCAAAGAGGAGTATTTTATCGTGGTCAGCGCTTTTGCTCCCAATAAGAGGGTGGACCTGGCGATTGAGGCCTTTAATGAATTGAAGCTGCCGTTACGGATTATCGGCTCGGGCCAGCAGGAGCGGTTATTGCGTGCGATGGCCGGGCCAACGGTTTCATTTTTGGGAAATTTACCCCGCCGGCAACTGATCCAACAGCTGGCTGGAGCCCGCGCCTTGGTCTTTCCGGGGGTTGAGGATTTCGGCATCACGCCGCTGGAGGCTCTGCGCGCCGGAACTCCCGTCATCGCCTATAAGGCCGGAGGAGTGCTGGATAGCTTGACGGAGGAAGACACGCTTTTCTTTCACGAGCCAACAACGCCCTCACTGACCGCAGCAGTCAGGAATTTTTCGCGCTTCAGCCCCCGCATTGATCGGGAGCGGCTGAAACAATTTTCGAAAGAGCGTTTTCAAGAAAAAATCAAGTCATTGGTGGAATACGCCCGCGTGCAATTCAAGCCCTGACAGGCTGATGAAAAGGCGGACTTCGGCACCTCAACACGCTCAAGACCAATGAGCTGCTTTCGAACCTGGAAAATTATCTGTTTTCTGGAAGGGTCGTGGAGCGAACTTTTAGCGCAATCCGCACTCCGTAGGTGGTTTGTATTCTCGTAAAGTCTTCTTAATTCGCTCCTTCGAAACACCCTGCACTTCGAGTTCGCCGATCGTGGCGAGGACTTCTTCTTCACGAGCCGCCCAACCCAGAAGAGTCTCGTACTCTTTACTAATGGCTTCGATGGGCCGCTTGGCCCTTTTTGCATGGGCGGCACCGTCTTCCGCTTTCATTGCGCCATTGCCCCCGGCAACCTCGGCCTGCGCGGCCCGGGGGCCGGGGGCGGGCAGGGCCCTCGCCGATGCGCTGCCTTCGTCGACGACACGGACCGAGATTCCGTTTTCGAACTCATGGACGCGCGAACCATCGGCGGCCGTTCTTACTGTTGTGGCTCTTAAAGCGCCATCTCCTTCAAGGGCCGTTCGAGCCAGGTTCACTATCTTGGCCGTGTCTTCAATTGCCATTTTGGTCTTTGAAAGAAGTTTCAAGAGCAGTTTTTGTGGAATCAGATTCGAAGCTACATTGCAAAAGGCTCGCACTTGAGAACGAAAGTTGTAGCAATCGGTGAAATTGGTAATCCCCGTACTGATCGCTGTCACAATTTCTTGTCCCACCTTTTTCGCAAAGCCGCTGGGATCTTTTTTGATTTGCGCGGCCAAAGACCCAATCGTGGCGTTGACTTGGGTTCGGTATTCGCTACTGAAGGCATACTTGAGACCCGCCCATCCCAATTCCGCAAGGCCCATCAACATCTCCCAGAGGTTGTCGACAAGGATCCCCGTCAAACAGTCGAAGGGCATCGCGGCCGTCGAGGTCAGTCCATCAAGAACTGATGCCTCTCCGGGCTGACGTCGCTTTTCCGCCGGGACTTTCTCGCACTTTTCCGTGCTTTCGGGATAGTTCCTCAATTGATGAGGCGGCAAAACCAAGACGCCCGCTCCCTCTTCCCCTTTTTTCCCTTTGATTATTTCGCCCACAGGTTTTGCCAATTCCGAGGCCGAGGTTGGCTGTCTGGCTTTTTCAAAGTTGGGTCGGAAGCTTTCGAGCATTTTTTGGCCCCGGTGAGCCACCGAGTGGGCGCTGTCCATCATATGTGTCAACACGTAAAGTTTGCGGCCGTGAATGTACTGTCGCTCCGTCAGTTGAACCTTACGTGCGGAAAGATCAAGGAAGCTAGCTGTCATCTGATAAGCCTGGACTTCCTCATGTGGCGCCGGCATTTCTGCAAAACTTAAAACCTTAAAGGAGGTGAAACCCAAGCGACCCATAAAGTTCTGCCGAACCTCTTCGACGACTCTCTTCTTAGCGCCAGCGTCTTTTTCCATGAAAGCAGGATCTTCATCAATCTCTAAAACCTGTAAGACCAACATTTCGTTGTTCTTCGATTGGGTATTTTTAAAAATCAGGCTCTGCTCGTGGGTGGAAATGAGGGTCCACTCTTCCGGCAACCTGCCGAGAAAGTCGGGAGTCCCCCCCTCGGCCAAGGCTGAGGACAGAAATAAAAGCAGGAGAACTGCTCGTTGCAGACATTTTGAGGGAAGGAGCTGCTTCTGTCCTCGCATGTTACCTCCCGGGCAGAGTCTCGGGAGCGAGACGTTTGAGGAGGGCAATCAAATCTTTGGCGCAACCTCCGGGTCGGAGCGCCATTCCTTTTACGGAATCCCAAGCAAAAGTCTTCGCGAGGCGAGCTTCGATCGGTTGACCGATTTTTTCTCCCAGCACGCGCTGGCGATTGATGCCAAGAACCCACTGGACCGTCGGAACGGGGACCTCGCCCCCCTTGCTCGACGCCAGACTTAAGAATTTAAAAAAGCCTTCAATCGGATCGGGAATTTTCTGGATTACTTTCACCTCATCCACCGTGAACAAGGGGACCTTCGGATTGGGATTTATCGACGATGCATTGAGCATTCGAACCGCGTTGTTCACATCCATCGTATCAGACAGAGTTCGGACCAGAGTCTTGCCGATTTGGTATTCTTCTTTCGAAATTCGTACGGATTGACCGGGATCAATCAAATAGATGGTCTTCTTGCCAGCGTCAATGAAGGCCTGTCCATTGTGGAAATCCGAATCCGCAAAGAAACGAAAGGTTCGCCAGGATTTCGGACCTTCGCGAAGCAAATGATCAGTCATGACGCCCGAGGCCGCCCGCATCGCCTCTCGGTAGACCGACGGATGGCTTTCTTCGACCAGGCGGGCGGGAGTACCCAAGGCCTTTTGCATGCGAATCAAGTCCGCGTCGAGCTTGTAGGGATCGACCATTTTGACTCGCCAATCTCCGCGCTGCTGATTCAAAATTTTGGCGATCTCTTTGTGATTGGCGAAGACTTGGGGGCGATCAAATTCAAGATTGACGGATTTTTCAATCGTGCCAAGCAGACCGGGCGCAAACCCTAGAAGGGCGGCACCCTCGGGCGTCGCGGTGACGATCGTGAGAAAGTTTCGCAGGCGACGAAAATCGTTGGCGGTTATGTTTTTAATATTGTCCCGAGGCATCGAGAGGATCTCATTCTTTCGCGTTCGAGGATTGTAATATTCAATGCCGGCATTCGCGGTCCCGAAACCTTTGATACCCAGAATGCGAATGCCATCGGGCATCCCTTTGGGAAAACGTTTTTCCAGTTCCTCGATGGCCGCCATGTAACTGATCGGATTGACTTGATCTTGCAACGAGGAAAGAGCTTTCATCTTGTCCGTGAAAGCCAGGAACTGACCGAGTTTTTGGCCGGGCTAGACCGTAAGCGTGCGTGACCACGGCCGAGAGAATTTCCTCTTCAGTCAAGGGAACGCC
Organism: Bdellovibrio sp.; assembly: GCA_003176075.1. Classification (GTDB taxonomy): domain Bacteria; phylum Bdellovibrionota; class Bdellovibrionia; order Bdellovibrionales; family Bdellovibrionaceae; genus PSRN01. The sequence goes on along the minus strand of PSRN01000082.1, from coordinate 13,518 downwards.
GGGCTTCCCCTTGAGCCCGTAAATTACCGCGTAGGCGAGGGGACGACTTCGTCCTTCGGCTTTCATGAACGAATCCACGAGCACATCGGCCGTCAGCCGCTTTTCCGGTGCAATCCCTCGCAAAATATGATCGCGCAGAAGTTGTTCGTTTTGCGCCTGAGCGATCAATCCGGTGGGACCGGCAAAGAAAGGGACGAGGGTCATGGTGCGTTCCATTTGGCTGGCGCCGGCAAATCGCTGTCGGGCGGAGTTCAGCAATTCGGCTAGGTCGACCGGAACTTGCCAGTATTTGGATTTCTCAGCCATCTCCGCGCTTCGCTGAAGAAATTTCGCGGGAAGCTGATCGCTTTTCCCGGTCAGATAATCCAAGAGGGCGACTTGATCTTTGGGGCTGTAAGTGTGCATTTCGGCCAAAAGGCCGCTGGACCCCCTTACGGCCAGCGCGGCTTGCGCGGAGTCGGCCGCGAGGTCCCCGGTTTTTTCAACAAACTTTCCCAGTTGGCCCGGTTGAAGCTTCATGCGTTCGACCAGATTTTCCTTGAGAATACGCCGAACGTCGGGATGCTCGTTGAGGAGCTTCAATTCATCATCGAGTCTTTTGAACTGCCTTCCTTGATTGGAACCGTTGACCTTGGATTTCAACCCGATCCAATTTCTTTTCGTAGCAAGATGAGCCATGTAGTAGTCGGCCAAATGCTCAGCTGACTTATCCGCTGGAAGAATGGAAAGGGCCGAGGAGTTTTTAATGATTTTGAATCGTTCGCTCGGGGACAAAGTCCGAAGGTTTCGATCCAAGTAGTCGGCCATCAGTCTGAGTTCGGCCGCTGGGATGTCGGAGGGTTTCATGGAATGCGACAGGAGTTTTTCGACCCCGGCTCGCCATTCTTGGAAGGACATTTTGTCTTGCCGCTGAACAAAGTTGTTCAGAATTTTCTGCATGGACTCTTTGCGCATGTGATCGACGATTATTGCGTTCATCTTTGCGAGGTCTTCGAGAAGGACTTGCGACTTGTGGAGGCGATCCAAGAGCTTTGTAATTTTCTCCGGACTGAGAGAATTCAAGATTTCGGCTGCATTGTCGGCCGCGAGTGCCAGTTCGGTCTGCCTCTTCCACTGGGTCAATTCCCTTGCGTACCTTTCTATAATTCTTGTTTGCGCCCGAATCGCTTCGGACTCGGGCTTCGCACCAAGGGTGACAACCCTGCGCGTGTGTCGTTCGTGGGGTACGAACCGGTCGCCCTTGATTTTGCCCAGTGTTCGTAGGGCCTTGTCAAGCTCTGCACTCCTCATCTCGCCGGGGGACGGTCTGAGGAGAAGGTCCTCGATCTGCGATGGAGGAAGCAATGCCATCAACTGTTGGGGCCGACCTTGGTAAAACCAATGATGGTCAATGTCCTTCAACAGGTCGAAGATGGTTTGAGGCGCCGGCGGGTGGCGCGGGTCCATGCTGTCAATCACGAGACTGATGATCCATTGTTCGTGGTTGAGGCGTCCTCTAAAATTAGACTGAATTAGCTTGAAAGTGTCCGGGCCCAGTTCCTTCATGATTTCAGGTTGGGGTGATAGTCGAATGCTGCGGTGACGATCGATCAATTTCTGCAGAACTTGTTTGAACTCATCGTGCTGGAGGTCGGCGACCTTAGGGTCGTTCAAGCTTGCGCGAATGGCGTTGAGATTTTCGCGAGCCGCCTGGTTGCGGAGTTGGCCCCACGACTTTTCAAGCTCTCGGCAGGATGCCAGTTTGTCTTGGCAGGGCTTCCAGAGATCGCGAAGTCGGGTTTGCAATGTCTCGACGTGCTCCCATTGCGATGGTCCGCCCTGTCGCTGGCCGGCCGCCCAGGCCCCCAATCCCGTTTTGAGTTCTTCTATTGCTTTGGCTTGATTGGGGACCTCACCCTTTAAAACTCTTTCGAGGTACGTCCCTAGATCGTCGGCCGACATATTGAGAGTTTGGAGATCCTTCTGATTTCTCTCGAGTACGTCCTTCCAGGCGGGAGTTGAATTCGCAGCTCTCGCGAAAATTGGTTTAAGTTTCTGATGGGAGAGCACCATTTTGTAATCGCTGAGGACTCTTTCGGGAAGGTTCACGAGCTCACCTTTTGGTAGACTCAGATACAGGGAGGTCATCTCCTTGGCGCTGAGCCAGCCGAGAGCATCTTTCTCGCCAAATTTCTTGAGTAGTTCGAGGTTTGCGACCGCACGTTTCGCGGGGTCCACGACCTTGCCAATTTTTTCGGTGGCGTCTTGGAAAAGAGACCTGGCAACTTCCTGTCGGTCGCCAAAATCGAAATCGGCACGGGTGGCTCCGGCGTCAGCCACCCGACGTTTAAACCATTCCGAAAAATCATCCGTTATTTTTTTCTTTTCCAGGTCAAGAGTACGATCGGATCTTTTGATCTCGACCCTTCCACGATCGAGTGGGCGTTCCGCCCGAGGAGCCGCGGCAGGATCCACGTTCTCCATTTTGCGCCTTTCCGCAATCAGAGCGGCCAAGCGTACACTTGGGTGGTGGTGCGAAGATAAGAAATATTCCTCGACCTCGGCGACATGGCCAAACTCCGGGATGATATCAAAGGCTTTTTCTGCGGCTTCAAGATTGTACTTTCCCTTCATCATGCGCAGCGATTTGAGATCCGCTTCGACTTCGTTCACTTGACTGTTGAGGTGACGTTTCATCAGGTCTTGTGACAAATGATCTTCAAGAACGTGGCTGAGCTCGTGCCCCAAAACAAAAGCGAGTTGATCTTCACTGGGGATTCGTCTCAAGAGTCCATTGTGAACACCGATTTCAAAAACGGGTTTCCCATCTGGCGCAACTCCGAGGGCTCGATGCATGACGGGCGAATCTTTTGTCTTTGTCGCCCAGGCGTTCACATTCAAAGCGGAATAGACGTTCACCACAATGTGAACATTCTTTTCGGCAATGAGGTCTTTCCCCAGATTATCAATGATGGCTCGGAGATAGGCCTGCGCCTGCGCGGCATCTTGGGCTTGTCGACCTACGCCGGGAGTCAACAGAACGCCAGAGGAGCCACGTATTTTTTGTGCTCGCGCGAGAAGTTCGTCCAAAGCTTCTTGGTCCAAAGCTTCTTGATCCAAATTTCGCGCGCGCACCTGGGTACCGGCGAGCAAAAAAATGACAATAAGCCAGGTTGGGAAGGCGAATCTGACAAACACCATATGACGTGATTAATATCGGAATAATCGAGCCGAACAGAATACTTAGGCGACAGACTCGACCAGCTGGAGGGGTTTTGTTGATCTTCAACTGGCTTTAAGTCCTAGCCCAAGTTGCGCAGTGTCCAGTAGATGTGCATCTCGCCGTTTTTCTTTTCCGTTTTGCGCTATATCGTAATCTGACCATTGGCGCGAGCTCTTGCCAGGGTGGCCAAAGCATCGAAATTCTGTTTTCATCAGATTAGTACACGACTTGCACTTAGTACAAAAAATATACTGTCTAGTATGATTTTTATACTAAATAGTATTAACATCATGCTTATGGAAATTGAAAAACTATTTGGAAATCAAACCGCAGCCAAGTGCTTAATCTTCCTGGGTCGGTACGACGAGGGCACGGCCCCTGAAATCGCTGGAGCATTTGGACTCGAACGACCTCTCATTTTTTTACAACTAAGAAAATTGGAGGATGCGGGGATAGTCGCCAGTCGGAAAATTTCAAATATACGCCTTTATTCTCTTAATCCGCGATCCGGTATCAGGAATGAACTTAAAGCGCTCCTTGAAAAATACATTGAGCTCAATATGCCCCACGAAAAATACAAAGACTTCTATCTGATCAGGAGGCGGCCTCGCAGACCTGGAAAAGCTCTGAAGGGCGCATATGAAAAGTGAAATCACCAAGAACACAACTTTTTCATCAGCCTTTTAGGCCTACCCCAAGGCATTGACAATGGCCTGCGTGCTTGCTTTGGCGTCGCCAAACACCAAAGAGCAATTGTCGTAATAAAAAAGCGCGTTGTCGACGCCGGCATAGCCAGGCTTCATCGAACGCTTAAAGACATACACACGGTGGGCTTTATAAGCGTCGAGAATCGGCATCCCGTAAAGGGGACTGCTCCGATTGTTCTTGGCATCAGGGTTCACCACATCATTGGCGCCGATCACCAGCACCACGTCGGTGGTGCTGAATTCATTGTTGATCTCTTCCATTTCAAAGACCACGTCATAGGGGATTTCGGATTCGGCCAAAAGGACATTCATGTGTCCCGGCATACGTCCCGCCACGGGATGAATGGCAAAGCGAATATCGATACCTTTACGGTGGAGTTTTTCAAATAACTCCTTGGCGGCGTGCTGAGCCTGGGCGACGGCCAAGCCGTAGCCAGGCACGATAATAACCTTGGAGGCATTGTCGAGCATGAAGGCCACATCGTCGGGAGCGGCGGATTGGACATTCTTTTTGGCCGTGGCGGCGCCGGCGTCGCTGGCGGTCGCGCCGAATCCTCCCAAAATCACGCTAACAAATGAGCGGTTCATTGCAATACACATGATATAGGACAAAATAGCGCCGGAACTCCCGACCAAAGCGCCAGTGGCGATCAGCAAGTGATTGGATAGCGTAAAACCTGTCGCCGAAGCGGCCCAACCCGAATAGGAGTTGAGCATCGAGACCACGACCGGCATATCGGCCCCGCCGATGGGGAGGACCAGCAGAAATCCAAGAGCCAATGCCAGGAGAGTGAGGACCAGGAAAGGGAACAAGGTGGGTTCCGCCAGAAACTGAAAAACAAAAAAGCCAATGCCGGCCACCAGCCCCATATTGATCCAGTGCCGGCCAGGTAAGAGAAGCGGCGAAGATCGCAGCAATTCCTGCAGCTTTGCAAAAGCAATGACTGAACCCGAAAAGGTGACCGCGCCAATGGCGCTTCCCAAGGCCAATTCAATTTCCAGCGTGCCATTGAGCTCGTGGTGGGCCGAGTGCGTGATGAAAGTCCCGACCGCAATTAACACCGCCGAAAGACCCACAAAAGAATGAAGGGCCGCAACCAGTTGCGGCATGGCTGTCATCTTGATCTTGAGGGCCAGGGGAACAGCGATGACCATGCCGGCCACGATACCCGCCGCGATCCAAGTGTAAACCTGAACTTCCGGGGCGCGCAGGGTGGTGGCGATGGCGACAGTCATCCCCACCATGGCCAAAAGGTTTCCTCGCACCGCGGTTTTGGGATGACTAAGGCTCTTGAGGCCCAAAATAAAAAGTACGGTGGCGACAAGATAAAAAGACGCAAAAAAATCAGGCGAATCGACAGGCGAATCCATAAGAGGTCCTCACTTCTGCGGAGGTGCCGACGGCACCGACTTGGGCTTTTTCTTGAACATGCTCAGCATTCGGTGACTGACAACAAAGCCGCCGAAAATGTTGATTGCCGCCAGGCTCACTGCCAAAAAACCCAAGAGCTGAAAAGCAAGCGGCGGCCCGAAGCCCGTGCCGTCTGCGCCCACCAAACCCAGTTGGTCAGGGTTCACGCCGGCGACCAGGATGGCGCCCACAATGACAATGGCGCTGATGGCGTTGGTTACCGCCATCAAAGGCGTGTGAAGCGCCGGTGTCACTCCCCAAATCACGTGGTAGCCAACAAAACAAGACAGAACAAAAACATAGATTCCAATCATCGTGGGCGACATGATTCCTCCATCAGCAAGGCTCCTTTAGACGGACTTTTCTGATCCTGATTTCTTTGACTCTCTTGCATTTTTTGACTCTTTTGGTTCTTTTGACTGCTTCGACTCGCCCTTGTAGGCGACGCAGGCCGCGGCCAGAATATCGTCGGCAAAGTCCCAGTGGATTTTTTCGTCCTTGATTAAAATGCCAAGAAGATGGGTGATGTTGCCGCTGAAAAATTGACTGGCGTCATAGGGGACAAGCGAGGGGTAGTTGGTGAGTCCAATGATCGTGACGCCGAATTTGCTAATCACTTGGTCGGCCTCCGTTAAAGGGCAGTTGCCGCCGCTGGCGGCCGCCATGTCAACGATGACTGATCCGGGTCTGAGGCCGCGGACAGCCTCCTCGGTCACCAGGGTGGGAGCCTTGCGGCCAGGCACATTGGCGGTGCTCACAATAATATCCGCTGTCTTGAGTTTTTCAGTCAGGAGTTGCTGTTGGCGGCGCTGGCCCTCCTCGCTGAGTTCTTTGGCGTAGCCCCCTTGGCCAGCTCCCGATTCAGCAAGTGCCAAGTCAATGAACTTGGCCCCCAGCGAAAGGATCTGCTCTTTCACCTCGGGTCTGACGTCGTAGGCTTCGACCTGGGCCCCCATCTTGCGGGCCGTGGCAATGGCCTGGAGGCCAGCGACTCCCGCTCCCAACACAATGACCTTGGCGGGCTTTGCCATGCCGGCGGAGGTCATCATCATAGGAAAAAAACGGGGATAGTGGTGGGCCGCTTCGATCACGGCGCGGTAGCCGGCAATCCCTGCCTGGGAAGATAAAACATCCATAGACTGGGCGCGGGAGGTTCGCGGAATAAGTTCAAGGGCAATGGCGTCGATTTGTGCCGCTGCCAGTTGCTGCGTCGGTCCTTGCGGTAGATAGCTGCCCGTGGCGGCTTCGCCGCCCACGCTAGGTTGCAGCAGCGAAATAAGAAGGGAACCGCGTCGCAGGTGATTCACCTCCGCTTCAGTCGGCGATTGCACTTTGCTGACGATTTCAGCTTGCCACACCTTTGACGAGTCGGTGATTTCAGCCCCTTCTGCCGTATAGGCGGAGTCGGGAATGGCGGCCGCTGAGCCAGCTCCGGATTCAACCAGGATATTGAGGCCAAGGCGTTTGAGCCGTTTGATGGAGGAGGGTGTCACGGCCACCCTTTTTTCGCCAGCAGCGGACTCTTTTGGAATTCCTAAAGTTAAACCCATAAACTTAACCCCATGATGATTTCTCCGGTGAAAAATGCCTGTGACGCTGCGGAGGTGCCACTCGTGCGTTCTTTGCGGCATTAGAAATCACGATGTTTGAATGTTCAAATGATTTCAATCGTTCCGTAAGAAAGATCAAGCGCCTCATTATACCCGTGGCGGCTTCGCCGCCCACGCTCAAAAGTTAAGATCAAAGAATTGTCATCCGCCAGGGTGTTTGATAGATATTGTGTCGATGAGTAAGCAGTGGATTATGGTTTTCAACCGAGCTGATGCAAAAATATTCAATCGACAGCCTTTTCAACTGATCGAAACGATTCCGAATGAATTGGGGCGGGCAAAGAATAAGGAAATGACCTCCGACAAGCCGGGTTCGTCTCGAACCCGAATTGGCGGGGCATCGACGACCTACAGCCTGACCGGCGAAAAAGATCCCCATGAGGATGCGGCCATTCAATTTTGCCGGCAGTTGGCGGAGCATTTGAATAAGTCCCACCTCAAACATCAGTTCGATAAGCTTCTCTTGGTGGCTGAGCCAAAGATGAAAGGTCACCTCCATCGCGAGCTTGGCAAAGATGTGCTTGCCACGGTTGAGTGGCTTGAGAAGGATTTTGCTCACTTGAGCGAAGCTGAACTTCGCGACCGGTTGGGGCTTCCAAGCGAGCGCGCGGGAGTCGCAAACGCCAAGCGGTCTTGACTTTTTGTAGCAAAAATTGTCGCGCCAGGTGGAAATTTTCAATCATCTTATCCCGCCAAAGACCTTACAGAGCGACCCCATCCCTTCATATCCATCCTAACCGGGGATCGGACGGTCATGAACCAGCTCCTCTTCGGGAACGGTTTTAGCAGGAATTCCGGCGGGATGACTTCATTGTTTAATCTTGCTTTTCAAGTCCCTCTCTTATTCCTGGCGTTGACCTTGTCGGCGGAGCATTCCTGGGCTTCAAGTCCGTCACTGCCTTCAGAACGTGAAGATGACCTGCCCGGGGCTGTCGCCCTTTACAGTCCGACAGTTTCTGGAAGCGAAGGAGAAATTTCCAGTGACAGGATTGTCGATGGCCCAACTCCCGTGGGGCTCGATCTTGAACCAGGACCTGACGGTCACCTGGATAAGGTGTTGAAGATTCTGCCCGGTGGGTCGGAGGATGAGCGCCTAGCTACAATTGCGCAAGTGAGTCAGATGATGGCTTTACTTTTTATGTCAGCGAACGTCCCTCAATTTGAAAAGATAGTCAGTTTTTTTAAGCAGCACTTGTTGGAAATCCGGACCACCGCTCATGAGGTTCGTGAGCAGCTCCATGAACCCAGTGAAAAAAACCATCGGGTTGCGATCTCGCTGGGAATTCGGGGTCCGGATTGGTTGGCGAATTTTTTTGCTCGAAGCAAACTGCGTCTGCTGACGAAGATTCCTGGCTTTTATCTGGGAATTGGATTTGCCATTGGCATCAGCCAACATTTGGTGCCATTGGGGAATGGAATGTATCAAAGAATCATCGAGTTGCGCATACGCAATGATGCGGTGGATGGAGCCAATGTGCTGAACTGGGCGTTGGGTCCGGGAGGTAGTGTTGACATCATTGAATTGCTACCGAAGGAAAGTGTCCCCCCGATGAGCCATCGCTGGGCTGTTCGCTTGATTAATAGAGTGGCCACTCGAACTCAGACACCCTTTGGATCCGTGGTGGAGATCAAAGCCAGCGTGGGCTCTGATGCCGCCACGGGTGTCGAAAAAAAGAAAACCCGTGGTGTGGCCGTGGGTGTGAGCGCCCTGATTGCTGAATTGGTGTTTGCAATCCCGCACCCTGTGCTTTATGCGATCGGCGCGAATGCAAAGAGCTTCGTTGTGATTCCCGAGGAGCGTCAAAGGGGATTGGTGTTTCAGTTCAACCTCGGTTCGACGAATGGTCGTTGGCCGAGGTGGTTTTACAAATTGTTCCCTGACGCCCCACCTGGTCTCGAATCACCTGGCCTTGGGGCCATCAGCTGCCAGCTGGTCCATCGTTGATTGACGAGTTTGGGCGGTGGGACCGTCACGCGGGCTGAGCGTTCTTGCCGCTGAACTCTGTTGATTTTTGTGATTTTTGCGCCAGCGAATCATCGAACAATTGGATCGCCTGCAGGGTGACTTGTTCAAGGGCTCCAGCCTCCTCGAAAAGATGGCCCACGCCAGGAAGGATGCTGACCTTGCAGTTTGCAATTCTTGATTGGGCTTTCTGATTAAGACGCAAAACTTCAGTGTCAAGACCGCCCACGATGAGAAGAACCGGCACCCGCACATCGCTCAAGTACTCGGCCGCCAAGTCAGGGCGTCCGCCGCGGCAGACCACCGACGCCACCTGGGGAAGTTGGGCCGCAGCTCCGAGGGCGGCCGCCGCTCCCGTGCTGGCACCAAAGTATCCTATCGGCAGCCGAAGACCTTGGCCTTGCACCCAAAGGGTGGCGTTCACCAGTCGTTTGACCAACAGAGGAATATTGAAAACGAGTCTTCGATCTTTCGCTTCACTGGCAGTCAAAAGATCAAATAAGAGGGTTCCAAAGCCGCACCTATTTAATTGAGTGGCCACCTTTTTGTTGCGCGGACTTTGGTGGGAGCTGCCGCTCCCGTGGGCAAAAATGATCAAGCCCTTGGCTTTCTTCGGGACGCTCAGCTCACCGGCGAAGAATTCTCCTTCACAAGGGACGCGAACGCCATGATTTTCCTGGTGATCGCCGACTTGGTGCTCGCATTTTTGGTGTCCGCTTTTTTGGTGTAAAAGATGCTCGACTTCGGCGTCCGTCACTTGCGTGAAATCTTCGTACCACTGCCCGACGGCCGCAAAAGGATGGGGCGAATCCAGCACCACAATCTCATCACACAGGGGGGAAATCAAATTTACCGCGGAAATTGAGCCAGTTGGAATTGCAACGATGATCCGTCGGGGAGATTTCTTTTTCAGTAGCTGAAGCGCCACGGCCATGGTTTCTCCGGTGGCCAAGCCGTCGTCGACAACAATGACTGTTCGGCCGTTGACGTCCAGCGAGGGCCGTCCTTCCCGCAGGCGGTTGATTTGCGCCTTGAGTTCCCGCCATTTTTCCTGAGCCAGCGGGTATAGGTCCTTCCTTTCGAGGCCCATTTGGGCGATGGCAGTATCGTTCCAATGCGCTTCGCCCTCCTCCGAAACGGCGCCCAATGCAAATTCACTCTGGCGGGGGGCCCCGACTTTTTTAACAAAAAGGATGTCCAGGGGACATCTGAGGCGGTTGGCCACCTCCCAGGCGACCGGAACTCCACCCCTTGGCAAGGCCAGGACACAAGTGGTGTTGTCGAGATTCTTTTGGCAGAGCTGATCCGCAAGAAGCAGACCAGCTTGCTGGCGATCCTGAAACATGTCCACCTCCAGTTTCTTTTCAATTTCTTTTCAAAGCATTCCTCATGCCATAATCCGAATCCTAGTCAGAACCATCTGAAGAGGGTCCCAAGAAGATTGCAACAAGGGCCGAAAAAAACTCGAGACAAAATTGCACTTGCGAGGGCCATTGTGTCTCATCGAAGGTCACGATTATTCATCTTCCAGGATCTCTTCCAGCGAAGGGCCGGTATCCTCTTGCTGGGTGGATGCATCCGGACTGGATGCATCCGGTGGGGATGTTTCCGGTTTGGTCTTTTGCTTGGGTTTGTCTTCGTCCGAGGGACCGCTGAGCAGGGCCTCCAACTGGGGACCCGTTAATTTTGCCAAGTGGGAACGCTGGAAGGAATAGGCCCCTTCCAGAAGAGCGAAGGAATAAAGAAATGTTTGCACCGCCGGCGGACTCGGGTAGCCCTTGGAAAGTCGCGGCGGTTCTTCGGCCTGTGCCGGACGGGGCGACCTCTTGAAGAAAAGGCGTCTGAGCAAAGAGCGCTGATCAGGCGGGGGGCCTGCTTCATCTACTATTTGCATAAACACCCGTTTGTCTGAGCCGTAATAAATTTTCTCAACGACCGACGACAATGAATCTCGCGGTAAATCCCTGGTTTGATAATAGATTGTTTTCTTGTTGGGCCACCAGCCTTTCCTCAGCCGAATCATCAAGTAGCCGTAGGCCTCCTCGCTGGCGTTTTGTCTTTTGAACGCCAGGATCTTGAGGCTCCGCAAACGGGTGGGAAAGAACTGAAGACCAGCCATTTTTTGCGTGTCGATTTCAGCGGCGGGAATGAAGTTGCGAATGATTGTTGTGGCGGTCGCGGGATGGACGCCGAGAGTGGTGAGTTGGCGGCCGATTTTTTCCTCTTCCGTCAGAGGGTGGAACAACCGGAGGAACCTGGCAAGAACACCTTGGGCGGGGATTTCCAGAGACTCATGCGCCAGGCCTTTGAGCATTGCCAAGGTCAGCGCTGAACCCAAAAGCAGCCCGTGGTCGGACAATCGAAGGATGAGCCGGTGGTACCAAAGGGTCGCTTTAAGGCTGGCGTCAAGAAGGTGGAGGCGATCCTCGTCCGCGGAGCTTAATTTGTGTTGCCATCGCCTTCGTGCGACGTACCATTGGAGTTTCCAGAGCTTGGAGTGGACTTGGCCTTCTTCATTGAAGACCTCGTCAATAATCAGGGCTGCTTGCCGTTCGACCTCGCTCTCATCATTTGAGGGATTTTCGAGATATTGGTTGAACAGTTTGGACAAATCCGTCGCCTCGGATAATGGTTTGGATGATGGTAAAGTCTCGGGGTCGGTTTCAGCCAGACCCATCACCGGCAACAACGATAACAAAATACTGGAAACCCATTTCACCATAAATCACATCCATCACGTCCATCACATCCTTCACGGCGAACACATCCTTACACAGCAAAAAAGAGACCATGCTCCACCTTCATTGCACAGACTTTTTAGTTCATGGGTGAATGTGGGGTGGCGGACTTTTGTGCTTTGTTTAGAAAGATTGCCCCGAGTGTTCATTTATGGGACAGCGATCTGGATGTTTCACAAATTTTGGGAGCACATGATTTCTTAACCCACTGAACTCAAATTGAGATTTTTCTCAAGTTTTTGTCACGGTTTTGAGGCGGGATGCAAAGGCGATCATCATCGCAATATCGGCCAATATCAGCCATAGCTTCAAAGCGGGATTGAACTTCAGATCACCCGGGGCTCCGCCGACAAGATCTTCGTGGCGAGGCGACATTTACTCTCAAACACGGTGCTTTTTTGCGGTCAGCGTGGGCGGCTTTTTTTACTTGTGGTGATGGCCATTGGAGTGGCGTCCTGCAGCCGCGGCAGTCCTGAGCTTTCGGCGGTGGACGCGCTGCCGGCCATAGAGCTTGATCAGCCCTCCAAGGTCATCAGTGTTCTGGCAAGGGCGAACAATTTCGTGCTGCGGGGCCGCTGCTCCGCCTTGGTCGATCGGCTTCAGTTGGTCGAAGAGGGGAGCGCCGACTGGCAGGAAATCTCAGCGTTGATTCCCGACGCGGTTCTCACCATTGATAAATCCAACTGCAATCCCCTTTGTGCCTTCACTTTATCTTCGTCCCTGTCGGTGCGAAAGGCCTTTACTTCAGTGGATCTGAGCATCGCGGGGACGGCCAAAATCTTTCATCTCCGTGGGGCCGGTGCCTTCGGCGAAAGCTCGCCGACGGATTTCACCGTCAGCGTCCCGCGCTTCCAGATCGTGGGCTCAATCAATTCAATGGATCGTGGAATTCACGATGTGAAGACCTCCAATTTTTCAGTGAAGGGCGGGCGGTTAGCCTCTGTCGGCACCGGACCGACAAGCCCAGGCGGGCTCAGAGTCAAGGGGGTCACACAATGAAAAACTCGGCCCGCCTGGGAATTTTTCTTGTTTGGCTTGGGGTTGGACTGTCCGCCCAGGCGGGAACTAAATTTCAATACTCGGGCCAGCTCTTTGCCAGTGGCGGCGCCAGCTTTGGCAATCAAAGCATCAACGTGCAGTACGCGATCTACGATGGTGGAAGTTGCTACTTGTTCGGCGGTACGCAAACACTTTCGACCGATACGGATGGCTTTTTCAGCCTGACGGCCCAGGATTCCGCCACTGAACAATGTTACACCGGAGTGGCCACAGGCTGCGATCTGCAAATGGCCCTGCAGTCGGCAGCGAACGTCACTTGCGTGAGCAGCTCCAATCAATTGGTTGGCGGCACTGTGGCCCCGGCCCGCTATTTCCGTCTATGGATCAACAGTGACCTGGTGGATGAGCAGCCGATGTATGCCCTTTTTGAATCAGTCAACGCGCAACGCTTGGGAGGTTACGCGCCCAGCTCGGCCAATTCGGCCATGGCCCCCGTCCAGCGGGACGCGGCGGGCGGCTTCGCGGCTGGACTGATAACGGCGGCGGGTTTGACCACCACCGGGACAGTTTCGGCCTCCCGCTTGATCGGCTCCCTGGATGCCAGTCAGTTGGTGGGAACAATTCCCGCGGCGCTAATGACGTCGCTGTCGAACCTGACCACGGGAACCCTGGCGGCGGCCCAGGGGGGCACAGGCCTGGTGCCCTCGTCGGGCGCCGCCAATAAATTGTATGGCGTCAACAGTTCAGGAAGTGGCACCGAGTTTAAATCCTTGATCGCTGGCGGCGGCATCACCATTGACAATTCAGTTCCCGGGCAAATCTCCATTTCATCGGCGCAATCTGGAGGTGGCGGCACCGTCACTTCAATCACGGCGGGGACAGGATTGG
>PSRN01000286.1 GCA_003176075.1 Bdellovibrio sp. | reverse complement strand
AACCCCCCAAGGATTGGTGCGCAACCCCGACGGTGATTTTCTCTATGGATTTTGTCACTTGGATCAACGATCCAAACGATTTTATTTGGCCAGGATCGTCGATCTGGATGTGGTTGCCACAACTTGAATACTCTTAGGCGTGACGGAAAAATAAAGTATCCATTTGTCCCTAGAAATCTTGCAGAATCCGTCCTTAATTCGCCTATGTGTTGCGGCGCAGGCTGGTCCGGGCTATCAAATGAAAAGAAGATGGGCGCATGGAAATCGACATTTTAATTTAAAAATGTCCATTTCCATGTAAGGATAATCCTATGACGCCAAGTCAAAACAACAAGCTCAAGAAGCTAGGACTCTTTACCCTGGCTGATGCTCGAAGGGTCGGAGTGGATCAACCGAGTCTTTCGCGCCTTGTACAAAAAAGCACTCTCCATAGAGTCGGACGTGGAATCTATCTTCATACCGAAGCGAAGATTGAGCACAGCACGATGGATTTTCAAGTCGCGCAAATTAAATTCGGAGAGCTGGCGGCGGTGGGCGGACTCTCAGCACTCTTCCACTATAATCTCATCGAGCAGGTGCCTGGGCAAATCTGGATGATCGTGCCCCAAGAAATCCATACGACCGAGCGTCTTTACCGTCTCATCCGCACGAAGTCTAATCTTCATGTAGGCATTTTTTCCAAGAAGGGTTATCGAATCACCTCCATCGAGCGGACGCTCATCGAAGCCCTCCGTCTTTCCTCGAAAATAGGCGAACGCACGGCCATCAATGCCGTCCGCACGGCGCTTGGAAGACGAATGACTACCGAAGCCAAGCTCGGTCATATGGCAAAGGCACTTGATCTTGAATCCACCCTGGCCCGCCACTTCGAGGCCATCGCGCTATGAGCACCAAAGCCAAAGGAACATCCGTCACGCAAAAGCTCATCGCTCTTCAAAAGAAGGTCGGTGTTCCTTATCAGCTCGTCGCCACCGCGTTTTTGATCGAACGTCTCGTCGCACGTCTGACTGCAGATGAGCGCTTGCGCTCGGCGCTTGTATTTAAGGGTGGCTTTGTAGGCCTCAGGGTTTATAGGTCTCCTCGCTACACCGTTGATCTCGATGCTCTGCTGATAAAAGCAAACCTTGAGAAGACATTGGACGCTGTGAAATCTGCGGCGGCAAAGGACATGGATGACGGCGTTTGGTTCCATTTCGAGGAGCAGATTGATCTCGCTACGCAAGGAGAGTACGGAGGCATCCGGCAATCCTATCGCGCCGGGATTGGCGAACGAATCAAGTCCGTGAAGAAAGCCCAGATCGTTAATTTTGATCTCGGAATAGGCGATCCTATCATACCTGGACCCGTTTCGACTAAGATGCCAGCACTATTCTCTGGCGATGAATTGAGCTGGTCTGTGTATCCCCTGGAAACTATGATCGCGGAGAAGCTGCACGCTCTCATCGCTCGGGGGAGTGCTAACTCGCGGTCAAAAGATATTTACGATCTTCATTTGTTTTTGCCCAAGGCGGACCCTGAGACACTTCAATCTGCAGTGAAGAAATGCTTTGCCTACCGAAAGACCGGTTTACCAGAAAGCATTTCCTCAGTTCTCGCCGGTTTCAACACTGCAATTCTAGAAAAAGGATGGAAGAACGCCGTGGCATCCGTTCCAGATGCACCCAAATTCCAAGCGGTATTTGATGACTTGATCGATCAGCTCGGAGAACTTGAAGAGCGGAAACCCGAGTAAAGAAAGGCTGAAGTGATCCCACGGAGCAAGCCCCGATTTGACTCTTAGCCAGCCCGCGACTTAGTTGATTCATGAACAACCACCGGCCCGTTGGCCGCGTCGGGATCGGCCGCCGGGGCGACGGCCACTTCACTGCCTCCGGTCCCTTCGGTTCCTTCCGTCCCTCCCGTCGCGGCGCTAGCCTCGCCGGTCGGGCTGTCCGCGCCCGCCCCGCCGACTGCGCTGTCGGCGGCCAGCGTCCCCTCGCCCAACGCCCGCTGGGCGCGAAGCTTGTCGGTGAGTTCACAAAGCGTGCCGTGAATTTGTGTCGATAAATTTTCAAGATGCCGGAATTCATCTTTGGTGCGCAGACGAAGGGGTCTGACATCTCGCAAGTGATCCAGATTCTGGATCATGTCCTGAACGTGGCGCTCAAACGCGAACAAAGGCCCGGCCATTTGGTGTGAGAGCACTTTCCCCACCGTGAAGAGCCCCAAAGAAAATCCAACGACGACCAATCCGAACACTTCGGCGAAAGGTTGCGCGAACTTCTCGATCACATCACCATTCGGTCCGGCCAGTTCAATGATCGTGACCCGAAGATAAGTGTAGCTGAAGACCATGGTCACCAGGCTGATGCCGAAACCCACTCCCATCAAAACGGCGCAGTACTTGAGTTGGAAGGCGCGATCGATCCAGAAGCGCTTGCGCACGTTGTTTTCCGGCCAGATGAGGTCTCCCTCTTTGAACACGGCGATCAAAATAAGAATGTAACCGGCCCACTGGAGGGCGTCGGCCAGGTTGAAGACCGGAGTGGAATACTTCGCGTTACCGAGCACGATAAAATCCACCACGTAGCCCCAGACAATCCGGTCCGTGACGTTCCCCATGATGCCGCCGAGAACGATGGACATACCCGTCCGCAGCTTCAGCGTTTTGATGGGAAGCAGGAATTGGATCAAACCATAGATGCACACCAGGAACGCCCCAGCCGTCGAAAGCGAGACGACGCGCAAATAGGGTGGCAGGTTGGCGAACAGGCCGAGCATCGCCCCCGGATTGTGATGGACGTAGAAGTGAAGAAAATCACCGGCGGAAGCCATCCCTTGAATTCCGGTCGCCCACATCTTGGTGATGCGATCCAACGTCCAAGTCAAGATCAAGGGCATGATTACAAGAACCCACTCTTCCCGTTTCATTTTCTGTTCTCAATGCTACTCGGCCTTGGGAGTACCAGCAATGATGGTTTGGTTGCGACCTTGGGTTTTAGCCGAATAGAGGGCTTGGTCAGCGGCGTTGATGAGATCCACTGGATCTTGGCCGTGAGTCGGGAAAAAGGAAATACCCACGCTGATTGTTTCGTGTGTCTTGGTCTCGACCTCGGACCGAAGTCTCTCGGCGATATCCCAGGCTTTGACGTGGTCGACCTCGGGCAAAATTATCGCGAATTCGTCACCGCCGTAGCGGGCGACCCAGTCAATGGTCCGTACGGAAGAATGAAGAGTCTTGGCCACCGCGAGCAAAAGAGCGTCCCCTTCCGGGTGCCCCTGGCTGTCATTGGTGCGCTTGAAATTATCGACGTCGATCATGATCAGACTTAAGAAACGTTGATGGCGGCGGGCACGATGAAGTTCGCGCACTAAGTTCTGCAAAAATCCGCGGCGGTTCCACAGGTGGGTGAGGCCGTCGGTCAGGGAGACTTCCTCCCAATACTTCCTTTCTTTCAGAAGGCGATGAACCGCCTGGGCCTCGGCGGTGACCACGGCGAGTTGCTCGATCGACCAAGGTTTGGCGAGGACGCGGTGGGCGAGGTCACGATTGATGGCGACAATCAAGTTGTCCTGATCGAGAAACCCCGAGATCAAGATGCGCGCCGAACAGGGTGACTGCTCCTTGGCTAGTTTTAGATTGTCAAGACCTGATCCGTTCGGAAGCACTAGATCGCAAAACACGATTGAAGGCTCGCGCGATAAATGACGTTGAAACTCATCGATTGTGCGAGCGGCGAGAACTCCGTAGGATTTCTCAAGAAATCGTGTCAGCGAGCGGGTTGAGGATTCTTCGTCGTCAAAGATAAGAACGGTCTCGGACATCGCCCCCATTGTCGGCGCGGCCATGTCAAAAAGCAAGGGACAGGGGTTGACGGAAGGCAAATTCGTTTTTGAAAATAATAGTTGCATGGTGGCGGGCTCATTTATTAATTTCTCTGATTTCACTAAATTTAAGATTAGATATTTTTTTTTCGCGGCTCTCGCCGGAATGTTCGCTTTGGCCGCTTTAAGTCACCTCGCCCAGGCCAGCGAGAAGACACCGACTTGGGCGCTATCAAATGAAATTGACTCGATCTTAAGAAAACAAAAACTCGATCACGGGGACCTCGGCATGTTCATTGCTCTTGAAGAAACGGAGCCCCTCTTCGAACGGAATGCAAAAAAACTCTTCATTCCGGCCTCGGTCACCAAATTATTGACGGCAGGTGCGGTATTGCAAAATTTTCCACCGGGTACCAAGTTCAAGACGCAACTTTGGGCAGATTCGCCCATCGAGGAGAACGCCTTGAAGGGTCCCCTCTACCTCAAGGGCCTGGGGGATCCGTCATTTGTGTCAGAGTCCCTCTGGGTTTTGGTGAACAACTTCATTCGAACCGGCATACGACGAGTCGACGGAGATGTTCTCGTCGATGACAGTTTTTTTGATCGCGTGCGGTTCGATCCCAGCCGCCAGAAGGAGCGGGTGGATAGAGCTTTCGACGCGCCCACCGGGGCGATGTCATTCAATTGGAATTCCGTGAACGTTTACGTCCGCCCCGGCAAGAAAGCCGGTGATCCAGCCCGTGTCTTCCTGGATCCTGAGAATGACTACGTCCACCTCGACAACGCCGTGCGGACGGCGGCGGGAGCCATAAAAGCCGACGTTTCGGTCGATCGAAAAGATGGCGGTGACAATGGCGGCGACATCATTCATGTCCGCGGAAAAATCGGTTTGGAGGCGGACGAGGCGGTGGTGTTCAAGAATATCAATCAACCTGATCTATGGTCGGGATACAACCTCAAATCGTTTTTGGCCCAGCGGGGGATTCAGATCAAAGGGCAAGTCAAGGCGGGGTCAACTCCCTCCTCGGCGCGTCTCTTGGCGGAAGTGGACAGCAAGCCCATCGAGCAGGTCTTGGCGGACATGAACAAATTCTCCAACAACTATGTCGCCGAGATGTTGACCAAACATCTGGGAACTTTGAAGGCCCAACCTGGGAGCATCGCCAACGGTGTTCTCGTCATTCGGGACTTTGTGCAAAGTTTGGGTCTCGGTCCAGCGGATTTCTCAGTGGTGAATCCTTCGGGTTTTACGCGGGAGAATCGTCTGACGGCGAAAGCTCTTTGGCGGATTCTGCGGTTTATTCAGAATCAGTTCCGGGTCGAACCGGAATTCATGGTTTCGCTTCCCATCGCGGGAATTGACGGCACGCTGAAGAAGCGGATGAGGGACACGGCCGCCGAACGTTGGGTCAGGGCCAAGACCGGTCTTTTGAATAGTGTCGTGGCTCTGGCCGGGTTTGCTGGACGAAAAGACGGAAAAGTTGTTCCGTTCGTGTTTCTTTACAACGGATCTGCCGATGAATCTCGGGTGCGGCATGTTTTTGACGACGTTTTGGTCAAAGTCGTAGAGAATCAATCTGGCGGATAAAAAGTTAGCGGATAAAAAAGTTGGCGGACGAACAAGTTATTATGCCCGTGGCGGCTTCGCCGCCCGCGCACCGGAGGGGGAAAAATGCGGTCTGGCGGGAGAAGTCCCTGGCTAACGCGATGGAGCCTTGTTTTCGCGATTGCAACGGCGCCAGCTTCTGCGCAAAACTCGGAACAACGATCAGAACCAGTCGCTGAAAAAGACAACCAGAAGATCGAGCAAAGCGCCGAAAAAGGAAGCGCCGAAAAAGGAAGTGCCGGGCAAGGTGGCGAAAGGGATGCCGAGAGAGATGCCGAAAGAGGCGCCGAAAGAGATGCCGAAAGAGATGCCGGGCCAGGCACGCGGCAAGGTGTGGGTCACAAGCCCGAAGAAGATTCCAAACTCGAAAAAGGTTCGGTGAAAAAGGAGGAGTCGACCGGGGAGCAAGCCGAGTCCCGCGGCACTGCGGAGGTGCCGATGGCACCGACTTGGGGGGTGGAGGTGCCGATGGCACCGACTTGGGGGGCGGAGGCGCCGACGGAGCCGCCTCGGGGGGCCCGCTTGCCTTCCGCCGAGCAAAAGCCC
>PSRN01000271.1 GCA_003176075.1 Bdellovibrio sp. | reverse complement strand
GATCGAGAGTTCCGCCCGTTGGGCCGGATTTGACACTCAAAAAGGCGGCAACAACGCCGTTAAGCTCGTGCAGAGCCTTGTCGGCGACACGGTCGTTTCTCGTGGGGTCGTGTCGGTTGACTACGGTGACAGGCCCTTCGCAATCACGCCGCGGACGCATCTCGCTGGGATCGAGCGCGACGTTCAGGATAAGCTCTGCACCACGTTCTTACGAAAGATAGACGACGCGGGCCCCGGAAGAACCAACGCAATTGTTCGTGATGCAGACATCAAGGGTATCACGGGGACCGACCTCCCCGTCCTCGATCAACAGACGCTGCGAAATCTCGCCGTTATGCCTTATAAGATGCGCGCTCTCTACTGCCAGCGTCTTGCCAATTCCATCGCGGCAAGCCGGTTCTCAGAAGATATGAACCGCTCGCTCGACGTCTTGTCAGTGGCGAGTCAGAATCCGAATCTTCCAGACCTAAGGCGCAAAGAAATCGCAGATAAGCGCGAGGTTCTGAAACAATCCATTGACGCCACCCTGGAACTTCAGCGGGAGCGCAATGCGCCGCTCAATCAAGTGGTAGCTCAGATCAACCGCGAAGGCTCAGCCATTCGCCAGGATCTTTCCAACGAACGTATCTTGCGCGATGAGGAAACGCTTGAGACCGAATCGGCAAAAGGCCGCTTCTTTGATTGTTCGGACGGAGTTCTGTGCGATCAAAACGGTGGTGGCCGATGACACAACTCCACTCGCGCACAAAGGCGAGATTTCAATGACCCCCGATAAATTCCAGCGGCCTCGCAATCCCTGCAAGATTTGAAAGGATTCCAACATGTTTTCAAACACGGCATACGAAACTCTTTATCAAATTCTTGGCCTTGAACTTCACGCCAAATTCATCGAGGTCATTACCGGAGAAGGCTTCTTTAAGGGCCTGATCCTTTTGATTTTCGGCCTCGGGTTCTTTATGACGACGGTGAAATTCATCTCGCGATACGTTCCCGGCTCCTTGGTTGAACGACGGCATTTGCCGCTATCGAAATTTGTCAAAGTCATCGCGTGCCTCTTTCTAGGCTTCGCGATCTTGCGGGTGGGCACGAACGCCTCCGTGGTGGATTACCAGGGAAAAAACTGGGCCGATAACCCTGAACTACGCCGTTTCGATGGCCCTCGTTGACTACTACGCCAATCAACGTGAGGACCGCATGGGCGTGCAAAAAGGTGCCGAAGCGCCCAATGGGGCAGGATCTTTCTTTCAGACAATGAACCGGGTCTTTAGTTGGGATGGACTCCTCGGTCTGGCGGGATTTCGCGAAACTCAAGGTGCGGCGGAGGCCGCCAAACGCTCACAGGAATTTAGCGAACACCTGTTACGTGCGAATGAGTCCGGCGGAACATGCTCGAGTTCAAAAAATATCTAAAACAACCGGAGAAAGTGCTCCGGAACTATTTCGCAAAGGCCGCCACCCCAAGAGGGGGCGGCCAGGGGCGTCCTTTGCTCGCTGATCGTTGCTGCTGGGCCTGCAGCGGCCCCCAAGACGGGAGCGGCGGCACTACCGCCGACCTCCCGCTTGACCCTGTTTTTACCGACGTGGAAATCTATCTCAAACCCCTCCGGGATCACCTCGATCCGATGAGGTTGACTACCTCAGACAACTGGCTTTTGGCCAGGCGATTGGCTCAAATCGCGCTGTGCTTGCCGGGGCTTATCGAAAAGCAGGGTTTCCGAAGATGATCGCTATTTTCCGTCGACGCATCCCTCGTGAATCAAATTGACCCTTTTGTAACCACCGATTATCATTGATTTACATAGGAAAATATAATCTTGGTTGTAGCAATGGTTATATTTTGATATATTGATCTCTGAGGTGATTTATGAAAAAGAACTTAACCGCAATAGGAGGAAGTCTGGGTTTTATAATCGATAAGCCCATCGCTGAACTCTACCAGCTCGATCGTAACACTCAGATTGAAGTCACTCCCAAAGAAGATGGCTTGAACATCCGTTTTCTCAAGGAGAGGGCGCCGCGAGCTAGTGACGAAGAAGTAACGAAAGCTGCTAAGGGCATCAATAAGCGTTACAGCAAGATGATGAAGAATCTGGCGAAATGAACCCGCAGCCCAAATTTCTGACTCTTGACCAAGTTGTTGCCCTACATAAAATTCAGATCGACCAATTCGGCGGATCTCACGGAGTTAAGGACGAGGGCCTTCTTCTTTCGGCTCTTGGCCAGCCTGAATCTGGTTTTGGCGATCAGTATTTTCACAAAGATTTGTATGAGATGGCAGCTGCTTACCTTTTCCACCTGGTAAAAAACCATGCCTTCCACGATGGCAATAAACGAATCGCCGCCCTGACCGCCGCTGTCTTTCTCGAAGTAAATGGGCTCACGGTGACGGCCGACGAAGATGAATTTGAAAAGCTCGTTCTGGACGCGGCTCAGAGTCTCGCAAACAAAGAACAGATAGCGGACTTTTTCAGACTCAATACTTCGCCGATTTCAGCAGCACCATAGGCTTACGTCCTTGCATTTGCAAGTGCAAAGGCCAATTGGTTCAAGTTCTCAAGGTCCGATACTATTGTCATCGTCGGTTATTGACATTTTCCAACGGGAACTTTGATCAGGTCATTCACCGAAATCGATGAAATGGACCCCGTGTCCACATTGGCAAATTGACCCTGACCAGCGTTGGCCATCGTCTGAAGGGTCGCGGCGGCCGTCGGGTCATTGATCGTTCCGTAGTAAACAGTGCTGAGAGTAATTCGGCCGGGAGCCATCGCCAAAATGCTGGAAATCGCCCTTTGCAAAGCGGCCTGGTCCACGACGACAGGAGATTGGCCACTCACGGCGTCGGTTGGATAGCCGTCGGACATAAAGACAACAAAGTAGAGCGGAGCCGTCGGGCCCATTTGGTAAAGCCCTGGGTCACTCGCGAGTGCTCCCTGGACTCCCGACAGTGCCGCTAAATAAGGGGTGTCCCCGCCGTCCTGGCTCTTTGCAAATTGATTGAGAGCCGCCGTCATAGCGGTCGCGTTGCCAAAGGTGGGAGTCAATTTCGCATAAAAGACGAACAACCGATCTGAAGGTTATGCCTAAAGTTGTTGATTCGATTCTAAAAATCGATCGCCGAAATCATTTCTGGGTGAATCGCTGGCTGGCCATTGAACCGACGAAGGTCGACAAAGTCCGATTCTGGCACAGAGGATTGAAAATCAAGGCCACATTGACATTGTTTTTTTCGTTCGCGGACCTTTGAAATCCAATTTCGCACAATTTAAGCGCTAAAGGTGGTCTTTTTTCAGAGGTCTATCTGACGGGTTGTGTTCGTCTGTAAGTCGTGTGTTCATCTCAGCGGCGAACTTTTAGAAAGGAGTGAATCGTATGAACATGAATTTGAATAACAACATGAAATCCATTGTGAATTTCAATGTGAAATCCAATGTGAATGGGGGAGTCAGGCGAGGCTTGGTTGCTGCGCTTATTGCCGGCCAGTTGGTCGCGATTGCAAATCTAGCCCGTGCGGAAGAAAGGAAGCGCGAGGAGAAGATCGAGGAGAAGCGAATCGAGGAGAAGCGAATAGATCAGAAGCTGCTGGCGGGAACCTGGAAGGCTGATCGGTGGATTTCTTGCAATGGAGAGGGGACGCCGTTTCAAGATAAGGAGTCTTGGAAAGGTCTGGACTGGACGATGAAATTTACCGACCGTCAGGTGACCGGGATTATGACTGGGCCTAACTATAGTGACGGAAAATCTCCAAGGCAAATTCAATGTGATTTCGAGGATACTGGCGGCTATGTGATCAATGGAGACCAATTGACACTCTTGCCGCAGAAAAGTCGTCTTGTGAACTCGCCCTCGAATCCCACCACGGATGAGCAAAGAGCAGATAAGGAATTCTGCGAGAAAGAACTGCCTCGTCGTGAATCAACGGAATCCGACGTTTTGAAAGTCTCCCAACTTGATGACAAGAAAATGGTTATCGAATTCGAGGAGGCGACTTGCGAAACTCCGGACAATCCCGTCAAGCTTGAATTCAAAAGAGTACCGTGAACTTCACAAGCGAATTTAAGGTTTCTTGGCGCGTGACACAGGCGCATTCGCGAGACGGGCGCATTGGAGAATCGCCTTGATAAGGTCGATTCTCTTGATTGGCTTACTTAAGTGCATGTCACAGCCGGCGTTCATCGATTCGTCGATTTTGACACTTAAGGCATGAGCGGTTTGGGCCAGGATCGGCGTGCGCTGAAGGCGCCGGTCCGCTTCCAATGAGCGGATTGTGCGAGTGGTGGAGTACCCGTCCAAGACGGGCATTTCCATATCCATCAAAATGACATCAAATTTCCGCTTCTTAAACAGCTCGATCGCTTCCTTGCCATCCTTCGCGAAATCGAGGTGCCATGGAAATCCGTCCAGGAATTTCTCGATTAAGAGCTGGTTCTCGAGCGAATCCTCAACAACCAGGATATCAAGGTTGGACGCTTCGCTGGCCTTTCCGTCATCAGTTCGAACGTCGGCGATCTCCTTGGTTTTCGAACCGACTTCGCCTTGCGATGAAAATGGGATTGTGAAGAGAAAAATACTTCCCTTTTTAACAACGCTGCGAACTTCAATGCTTCCACCCATCAGCTCGACCAGCTCCTTGCAAATCGCAAGTCCCAATCCTGATCCCCCGAATTGCCGGGTGACCGTGCTATCAACTTGCGAGAACCTTTGAAACAGAGACGGGATCCGTTCGCCAGGGATGCCTATTCCAGTGTCTGAAACGGAACACTCGATGAAATGCATGTTTCCTTCACGGTGGTGGGCCCGAACATTGACCGAAATTTTTCCCTCCGCCGTGAACTTGATGGCATTGCTGGCGATGTTCATGAAAATCTGGCGGAGGCGAAGCGGATCGCCGTACAGATGTCGAGGAACCGCGGGGTCGACGTGCAATTGAAATTGGAGATTTTTTTTATTCGCCCACTTGCAAAGAATGTCTGTGACTTCTTCAATGATCTGGATATAGCTGAAACCCGTCTTCTCCAAATGAATCTTACCAGCTTCGATACGTGATAAATCCAATATGTCGTTAATTGTTAAGAGCAGTTGCGAGCCCGCCTTGTCGATTTTGGCCACGCATTTCTTCTGGTCCGGGGTGAGGCTCGAACCCGCCAAGACTTCGGCAAATCCCAGAATCGTGTGGAGAGGTGTGCGAATCTCATGGCTCATTGTCGCCAGAAATTCGGTCTTGGCCCGATTGGCGTTGTCCGCCTGGGTTCTGGCATGAAGCAGTTCTTCGAGTTTTCTCTTGAGCTCCGGAAAGTAACTCTTACGTCCCGAATTTTCACCGAGGCCGATAATCCTGTTGCAAAGATCATCGCTTTCTATGGACGTCACCTTGTCAAAACGACGCTTCATAAAGAACCTCAATGTCGCGAAAGCCGGCAGAGCGCGGATTGGTCAGAATGCACACATCCTCAAGCGCGCGCTCCGTGAGATGGGGGAAATCGGAGGAGTTAACGTGAGCCCCCTCCAGGCGTTCGAGGAGTCCCAACCCTGCAAAAAGCTCCTTCAATCTGTTGACAACGCGTTCCTTCTTTTCCTTTTCAGTCATTCCGCCCAATGCAAGCCCTATTCTTTCGCCGATGGCGATATAGCGCTCCGGTTTCGAGGGAAAATTGAAGTCGATCACGGTTTCGAAAACGCTGGCGACGCATTCACCGTGGGTCCAGTCAAACATTCCCCCCAAGCTATGGGCCATGGCGTGAGTGATTCCGAGGCTGGCATTGGAGAAGGGGAGACCCGCCTCCATCGCGCCCAGCATGACTTTTGTTTTGCGTTCGAGATCGTCGGGATTGTCGATGGAGGCTTTCAAATTTTCCGTCAGATGAACCAGAGAGCTCAAGGCGCAAAGATCAGAGAGTTCCGAATGCCCTTTCGAAACAAAGGCCTCAATGCCATGGATCAGCGCATCGACCCCGGTGCACGCGCTGAGATAGGGGTCCATCGTCGTCAAAGTCTCGGGGTCGACGAGTGTCACGTCCGGGACAACGGCCTTACTGGCGATTGAAAACTTGCGCTGTTCATTCAAGTCCATCACCACGCAAAATTGTGAAACATCGGCCGCCGTGCCCCCAGTTGTGGGGATGCAGATCAAAGGCGGCATCGGGGGTTCGATTTGATCCGCCCCTTC
>PSRN01000097.1 GCA_003176075.1 Bdellovibrio sp. | reverse complement strand
ATCGATGCGGTCATAAAACCCCGGCTCGCGGATCTTCTTGAGCGTTTCTTCAAGCCAGGATCCGGAGATCACCGTCGTATCTTTGTCGTCATCGCGACGGACACCGGCCAACATGCGTAGACCCTGCGCAAAGGTGAGGCCATCCGCCATTTTTTCAGCGGCAAGCTTTGATTTTTCGAGAATTCGACCCAGTCGCTCCTGATCGACCTCAACCCAGCGGTTCTTGAAGTAGGTGAGCCTTTCGGATGCCTCAAACTCCTTGGCGAGATTCTGAATGTCGTCGTCTTTAAGCTCGTCGTCATCAAGAACAACGGTTGAAGCAAAATCCAAAAGCGCGTCCAGTCCCACCCGTTGGGGCGGCTTTTCCCCGATTTTCAAACCCAGCCGCGGACGCGAGGGATGCTTCTCGCGCCAGTTCGAGGGAACCTTGACGACAATGCCGGCTTCTTCGTACTGCGGGATTTCTTTGACGAATTGAAATGTTTGATCGGTCGTCCAGTGACTGGTTTGCAAAATTTCGGCCGACTCGATCATCTGACCCAAATATGAGCTTTTTTCCGCGGCCTGTTGAATGGGTGTGAGAAGGCGGATCAGATATTTTTCCTGCTCGGGCGTGGAATAATTTTCGAGCGCCTTGACAATCGGATAGTGGTGAAAGCGATTGAAGTAGCTGACATGAAAAGTGAAGGGTCGCCCCGAGGCCGCGGCTGTCTCGGTCAAATGAAAACAAACACCCCAGCTTACACTCCAATGCGGGAATCTACCCCGCAGGAATTCAGAGACTTTTTTTCCCGATTCTTGAATTTCGACATGAATCGCCGCTTGTATCTCGCTCCACAGCTGGAGAAGGCGCCGGCGGGTGACGTACTCGCCGCCCTTCATGGGCGGCACATTGAACAAGAACTGATTCAAATCGTAAGGCGAAAGTGCCACGCAAATCGAACTCCGCGTGAAATCATGTTCATCGAGGTCGGGAACAGTTGAAAAAAAAGAAAGATACCGTCGCGCGAAACTTTGCCAGTAATTGAAGGACCCCGTCGGGGCCTTCACCAGATTCGCCTCCCGCGGCGGCTCTGTCAGTATCTTCGCCGCCCGAGGCGGCTCCGCCGGCCCCTCCGCAGTTTGGGTGAAAAAGGTATCGAGGCTCAAAAGTCCATGGCCGTTGCCTCGGCGAAACGCTTCACGCAGTTCATTGAAGTTGCGGAGATCATCTCCTTCGAGATAGAGCCGGCCCGCGGGCGACAATGTGATATTCATTCAAGTATTACGTCAGCGGACCCGATGCCATGTCAACGAATCAATCGCCAGAAGTACCCAACCGCGCCTTTCCTGAAGCGCGTTCAGGAATAACTCGCGGTTCCCGCGGCTATTCGCAGAGTGCAGTTCTCCTCCCAGCACCTGCACCCTGACTGAAAATCACCATGACCGATAGAAGCAAAATCTTCTTCATTGCGCGTCTCCGTTCTTATTATCTCCGTTGTTCTCATTGCCAAACACCACTTGTCCGAAGGTCTCGTGGTGGTCACTCACCAGAATCCTCCGACTTCAAAAACGGGATGGGGCCGCCGCACCGACCTTCAGATGATTGGCGGTTAAAAGATAAGCGCTCAACTGCGGGATGCGAAGATTCGTATTATAGAGAGTTACGAAATAATTCTTGTTATTCAGAACAATGAGATCCTGCTGTTCATCGAATCGGAAAGACACAGACTCTAAGCCGGGAAATTCCACAGAGAGCGCGTCAGCCGTGGAAGCGCTGGTCGCAATCCCTATTCCAAAGATTATTCCGGCCAGGGCAATTTGTCGGATCCGTGGAATCATTGCTGAATTCTCCCGCCTCTTTCTGCCTGTTGGTGACAACCTAACGCCCGGAGCACTGAGCGCCCGCGTTCGATTCCACTGCAATATTTCAATCGGTGAAGATATCGTTGTCGTGCTTTCGACCTGGGCCAGTCAAGCTCAATTGGTGCCGAAGCCACCGACTTCGGTTTTCTCGCCTAAACGCCTGAAGGCCGGCCGTTTTCGACGACTAGTCAGAAATTCCCGATAATTCGATTTTGATTTGGTTCGGAGACAGTTTAATTAGGTGGCCAGTCGTGCCGCCACCCTCGACTCGATAATAGTATGTAAGCTCATTTATTTCGAATTTATCCCTTTTGACTTTGATAGATTGCTCCCAAATCTTTTTGTCATGAGGGATCTCTATTTTTTGCTCTTTCGACTCACTATTTATCGGAAGTTGAACATCCTCTGGAATTCCAAATATTTTTTGCGCAATTGTATAGGCCTCTATAAAATCTCCCGTCGGCAAAATGAGGCTATCCGTAACAATACCATAACCGTCATCGCCTTTTTTCTCATAACTTGGCTTAGTTTCATATCCGGCTTTTTTCAGGATTTTGGCGTAGTCGGCAATCCTTGATCCTGCTTTTGGTAGAGGAAGCTTCTGCTCACCTCGAACAATTCCAGCAAAAATCACAACCCCCCAGATCAACCTCATAGACTGATTACACCAGTACCTTTTGGTTTTGTCCAACTTTGAGAAGGCCAACGTCATGGTCCTCGATGACCTGGGAGTTAGCGAACTTCGCGAGAACGAACGGCGCGATTTGCTGGAGATCATTGAGGACCGAATTTTCAGGCCGTTCGAGTCTGATGTTTCGGACGCACTCCACTATGGTAAGAACTCGGGACCTGATTTCGCTAATCCTTCTATTCTACGGGTGCTGTCAGAGAGGGGTTCGTAAAGAAAGAGAAGACGAGAGGGAGTGATCAAAATTGCCATGAGGTGTGGTCCGTGAAAAGCTTTAAAAGGACGGCCATGATAAAAACTGCGTTATGAGAAGAGACCCGTGGCGGCTTCGCCGCCGACGCATCTTTCAGACGAGAGGTAGGAAGCCTTGAAGAAAAGGTCGTGGTCGTGAATTTTTGGTCGAAACGGTGGAAAGAGTGTGGGCCCGCTCACTGGATTGTTCTGGTGTTTTCCTTTTCATTCTTCTTTGCGCATGCACTGGTTTCAGTGGAAATCACCTAATGTCGGCGACTAAAAATCCACGTCGCCAGGGCTGGTTCACTTTTTCATCGGAAAACCTTACGACCCAAATTTCATCGTGGTACAAATCGGCTTATTTTTTGGCGATACTGCTTCCCAAGCTTCTGTTACCAATTCGGAGGCGAGGGCCGGCCGGGAAGCCTCATTTTGACTGAACGTAATGCGATTAGCAGTGTCTCCTTCAAATCCCAGACCGTGAACTGGTCGCATGTCCTGTCTCTGGTTGAAGTGCTAAGTATTCGATTTTAGAGATTATTAAACAATTGATCTGAAGCCACCTTACTTTTTTGCACAAAATGGCCGATTTTATGCTAAAAATAGAAAAGGAGAGCACAATGCCCAGGATAAAGGCCGCTCAGCTCATTGATATGCTGATGGAGACTTTAGAGGTCAGCCAACACAAAATCGCTCGGCTCTTGGACGTCGACCCTCATACGCTTTCCAACAATCGAACTGAGTGGATCGAAACCTTGACTCCGAAGACAAAAAAGAAGCTTTTATCTCTTTACGAGGTTGTTCGCGAACTGGGGACTCTTAAGAGTGAGGCACTCCTCGATGTACTCCAGCGGCATGTTTTTGAGGATGAAAATGGTCGGAAAGATTCCGTCGTCTCCGCGATTCAGGCCGATAAATATTCATTTGATACTTTAAGGCAGATCGCGGCTCTGGCACGCGAAACCCAACATCAACACCACCTCAGTCAATATCCAGACGTCTCCGATGCCATCCCAGCATTTACGTAAGATTTCACCATGGCTCAAGGCGGAGATGTCGCGCCTCAAGGCTGGGAACCCTGCTGAGAAGCAGCGCTACGAAAAGATTCTTTCCGCCATCCACAGAGTGATGGCCGATCCGATCCATCCGCAGTTTCGCAAAGATTTGCCACAAAACTATAAAGCAGCTGATGTGCTCGGACAGTACCGCCTTTTTTTCAGAATCGTGCCGGCCGCCCAGGCAACAGACGTCAAAGCGGACGTGGTCCATTTTGTCTGGGTCAATGATGAGGAATCAATTCATCGAAGCGGTGAACCCGGTGATTGTTACCAAGTTTTTCTTGATAAAGTTCTCCGGGGTGAGATCGACGAATATACGCCTGACCCTTTGCCACAAAACGAGCGTTTCCGCTTACACGACGATTGGGGTTCATCATTTGTTTACGTAAGCTTCCGTCGTACAATTGACGGTGAAGAGCAGCATGCTGACTCTCATTTGAAGCTTAACCAAATCGCTAGCGGAAGTTACCTCATTGATTACGTCACCGTATCCAAGGAAAATATCGGGCTCGCCTCCTCGCTTTTGGCTCGGCTTGGTGAAAGCGTTGATTCTCACGGTATCAAATTGACTTATGAACTTGAGTCCAACGACAGGAACTTTGGGAAGGTCCGCCACCTTCTCGAGAAGTTTCACTTTGAGCTCGACGACATCATCGAATCGGTGGAGATTTGGATTCGTCGTGCGGATCGAAAGAGAATTGGCTAATTCCAATGGAAACTGGTTAGCTTCTCGCCAAACATCCTCTCAGGCCGGCGCGCATCAGGATTCCATACCAGGTTCTTCCGTCTCTCGCCCGATTGTAATCGTACTTCCTGAAGAGCCGTGTGCTGGAAATCTGCATGCACGGTTCTGTGGTGGGGTCGGCGCTGAAAGGCGGCCGACCTACCCTCTAAAACCTGTTGTTCTAGAACTAGAATTTGAAATGAAGTAATGCTTTACCCGTATCTTTACCCGTATTCTGAGAAATTAACCTTGCAACCGTTGACATCTATGCAGGGGTGTTCAATATATCGCTCCCGAAAACAAAAGGAGCCACCACTGTGAAAGCCTACCTTGTAAAGACATTGTTGTTCGTTTCGGTTCTTGGAACCGCGGCTTCTATCCTCAGTGGGCCCGGCCATCTCGTGGGGTCCCAATCGCAGGCCCTCAACGCCTTTCAAGCTCGGGCGCCCGAGTCCCAGAAGGTCAGCATCATAAGTTCGTCGGAAAAGCAGAGTTCTTCTTACTATGAGAATCAAGTAGATCCTTCCGCACCGGAAATGGAAATTCGAATCCCAAAAGATGATTAGCATGTCTTGAAGCAAAAAGCGGGATTCTGCCAAGAATCAGAGTTTGCATGAGAATAAAAGTGCAAGAAATAAAGTATTTTTTCCTTTTCGCTGGCGGTCTTGTGTGTGGCTTTCATGCGCTGATGACTCTTCTTCTCTTGTTGCCGCCAAATCCGTTTTCACAACAATTTAAGGGTGTTACCGGAGCGTATGTAAAGTCATTTTTTGCGCAAGACTGGCGCCTGTTCGCGCCTGAACCGCCGACCAAGAATTTCTATCTCTGGCATCGCTGTCGAACGCAGGAAGGCTGGAGCGGCTGGCAGGACATGGGCGAGCAGCTCCGCCGCCAAATGACAGGAAACCCGTTCAGCTATCGACCGAAGCTTTATCTGTTTTATGGTTCCATGGCGGGAAATCTGACCTTAGCACCTGACAAAAGAAATCCGCGTCTTGTCCGGCTGGCCGACAAGTTTGTGTCTGTCGCTTGTGTATCCCAATTTGGACCTTCGGTCCTTGCTGCGCAAATTCGTTCAGTTTGGAGACCCATTCCTTCTTATGAGTCGAGATTTCAAGAGGCCGCTCCAGAATCGACTCATGTGGTGGAATATCCGGTTTTTGCGGTGAAATAGAAAATGAGTTGGCGGAAACTGACTTTAAAGCATCTTCCAAAGATTGAACAAGTGTGGCCCAGCCGGCCCCATACGGTGAGGCTTTTTCAATTCGCAATCTACACGTGGGCGTTGATTTCTAAACTGATGTTTCTTCCTGGCTGGTTTTATTTTTGGGGTCAAGGCAGCTTGCATGTCCAAGTAGAACTCGCGGGGCGATCTTGGGTCTGGAAATTATTGAATATCTTGGATTTGCAAGGATTCGCCGACTATTGGTGGATCGCATTCCTTATTTTGATCACCTCTTATCTTCTGTTTTTTTTGCTTCCCTACGGAAAGGTGGGCTCGGCAATAATTTTTTATCTGAGTCTTATGAATCTCGATAACTATTCTCGAACTTTTCTTGACGGGGGCAGTAATCTCCTTCACCTCGTTTTGTTCTACATGATTTTTCTTGCTGGTTTTCCGCACAATTCAGTCAAAGTGCGACAGAGTTTTGGAGCGCGGGCGGCGAAGGCCCAAGTCTCTGCCTTCGGCACCTCCGCAGGGCCACGGGTGGGGTGTCATTTCTGGCGAATTTCCAGCCGATGGGCTCTTCTGATGATTCAACTGCAAGTTGCCGTCGTTTACGCTGTGGCTGGACTCACCAAGATCCGCGGCAACCTATGGACTGGCGGAGTGGCGCTATACTACGTCGAGAACGCGGATCCATTTCGCAACGAATTTCTACAACAGCTGATCCTCAAGGCGCCAATTTTGACGGTCATCCTCACTTATTCCATTGTTCTTTTTCAAATTTCGTTTCCGTGGATGGTTTGGTTTAGCCGAACTCGGCGATACTATGTTTTTGCAGGAACCCTACTTCACCTTGGAATTGCATTTGGCACGAATTTGTTCATGTTTGGGGTAACCATGTGTCTGATGTACCTGTCATTTTGTGAGGATGGCGAAGCAAAAGCCATTCTCAAGCAGTTTGAGTTCAAGCCCTTGATCAATTGGCTTGCCGTCAGACTCAATCCGAACACCAGAAAAGTTGGTCTAACGTCGACTTCGTGACGACACCTGTGGCTCTGTGGAGGTGCCGAAGCGACTTGTGGCGTAGGCACCGACTTGGGCCTTCGCCGCCCACGCTGAAGCGCTTGCGGAAGCGTCGACTTGAGCCCCGCCTCCGACGTGTATTTTTTTTCATCGACATTTTCGAAAGATTGACCTCGGGGGCATTCCTGCTAAGCGATTGGCATTGTGATTTCGTTGATGAATCGTCAATCCCATCAAACTCTTGCGCTTCCTCTCTTTCTCGCTCTCGTGGGCCCAGGACTCGCTCGCGCGACAGAACCTCCTCCGGTTGCTTGCATTGCCGTTCATTCGCAAAGTATTTCAGCAAGCGAATTCATCCAATCCACATTGACTGCTCCAAGTTCCAGGAAGTCTTCCTCATCCCCAGTGAAAGTCACTGTTCATGTAACCGGGCTTCTTCCGTCGGAAAAGACATGGAGTGAGGTGGGATTGGATTGGGGCAGAGTTTACGGTGTGCAACTTCATATGACGCCCGTGGCGGCTTCGCCGCCCACGCTCGATCATCCGACTGAAAGGGAGGGGATTGCTCGCACCGCAGTCATTCCCAGTAAAGTCAAATTCGAAATTTGGGGTCCAAAATACAGTGTCGCTGTGGCCCTAAAAAATCTTAGTCAGACAACCTTCAAAGGCGACGACTCGTTTATCGAAGTTCTTTCCCAACAACCGTTGCGGCAACCGCAAATGTTTCGAACTCCTCGCATCATGAGCGTGGACGACTTTTTTGCTCTTGAGTATCCACAGATAATTTTTTCTGACGAAAATCCACTTCTCCTACTGACTGACAAAGGTGAACCCACGGCGGTGCTGGTCCTCGGGCAACTGGTCACCGAGAATCCTGACACCTTCGCTGATTCGCTCAGATCCACTCTTCGTCAGAAAGCAGACCTGACAATTCTAGAAACAACTTACGAGGCCATCGAAGAACTTGGCAGTGCCGGAATTTCCGAAGCAGGGTTTGCTTCGCTTAAAATGTCAGATTTGAAAACTGGAAAAGCCGTCCTCGGCCAGCTGAAATCCGGAAAGGACACTCGTGGCGGCTCCGCCGCCCATGCATCCATCTTATTTTCATCCGGTGAACAGAGCGTGGGCGGCGACGCCGCCACTGGCAAGCTCTCGAAAGGCCCCAGCGGCCATGGAACAATTTTCCTCATTCCTTGGCCAAGCTTCGAGGTGATTAAGAGCAGCGCTGCCGCGCGAGGGGAAGCGCATCCTCTGCGCTGGCAGGACATTTCTTGGCGCCGGCAGTTGGCTGCCAGGGAGCAAAAAAACTCGGCTTATCTTTCGCAAAAATTCACTTTCGATCCCGCCGCTAGAGTTGTTGATTACCATCTGGCGTGGCCGCCTTGGCTTTTGAATCATGAAGTGAAAGTCTTTCGCCTGGATAAACTCGTATTAGATCAGGTCTATCGACACTTGAGCTGGTTCGAGTTGGCCGATCTTTTTGAAAAAATAAGAGACATTGATATAGATCCCAACGCGCCAGACTCTTACCGGGCAGGTCCTTTCGAAATGAATGGCCATACTTACTACGTCTATTTTGAGAAGTGGGAAAGCGCAGGGCCAGAGAATCAGAATAAATCAGGACTTTCCCTGAAAAGACTCGTTAAGATCGACGGAGGAACAGGCGAAAGTGAGAGTTTTCCGTCATACGAATCTCGATAACGGCAGCTTGGTGTTAAAAATCCCCGTGATAAGCTATTGGAAGAGTATAGGGTTAGGGCGAAGGATTTTCTTTGCAGATTTCCTCAAATATTGTGCCTGATTCGTCAATATTCGGCGGTGACCGCGGAGCGGGCTCCAAGCTGTAGTGGCGGGTAAGCCAAACTCGAGATGCCCTTTAAATTTCCTATCCCCCGGCGGCGAGGCCACTCCTTTTTGGGGTGGAATCTGCCAGTGAGATTCGAATCTTTAGACAGAGGCAAATGTGGCCTCGTCGCTTCGTTACATAAAGCTTTGTATGAAAATTAAAAACGCCCGCGGCGGCTTAGGTGAGGCGCCTCCGCAGCGGACTGCCAAAATGAAAATTTACCAAGCACTCAACTCCAATTTGACGGCAATGACCTTGCTGGATAAAGGACCTTCACGGTTGGTTCAAGGCTTAGGGGGTAATGCTGCCTCCCGAGCGATTGGATCGGTGGTATAAAAAGTGAAACATTCATTTCGGCTTCGGCTGGGTTTTTATGCTGTTCTTAACTTGAGCATTGTTTAGCTTGGGCATTATCGCTCATGGAGCGAGTGATACCACTCGAAAAAGCAAAGATGGAAATGTTTGGCTTAGCTCTTCCAGTGTACCTGAATATTATGAATTAGCCCACAGCGGTGAAGTCCTAGATTACCCGTGGGTCAGGACAATTCCGGGCCTTGTTGAGGTGATGACGGTCAGCCTCGACAAATAAAGATTAAACCGGACCGCTCCTCCATATTTTGCAGGATTGGCCGGTTCCCGCGATCTTCCCCCTCGCTAATCACTCACTCACTCACTCACTCATTCAGACCTTGTCTTTATTTGCAAAGCTGAAACGCGAGCTCAAGTGCTTGCGACGCGTTCAAGCGAGGGTCGCAAAGCGTTTCGTACAGGCCCTCACTGAGATGTTCTTCGGAAATCGCCTGATCGCCGCCCAAGCACTCCACCACATCCTTGCCCGTGAGTTCGAAGTGGACGCCGCCCGCCACTGTGCCGTGCACGCGGTGGATTTCGAAGAATTTTTGCACTTCCGTCAGAATGTTACCAAATCTTCGGGTCTTATAACCGTTCTTGGCGGTGATCGTGTTTCCGTGCATGGGGTCGCAACTCCACACCACGGTCCTTCCCTCGGCGCGCACCCGTTGAATGAGCGGTGGAAGGTGGCGTTCGATTTTTTCATGCCCCATGCGTGAAATCAAAGTCAGGCGGCCGGGCTGGTTGTCGGGATTCAGGATGTCGATCAACTGAATCAGTTCATCAGGCCGAAGCGACGGGCCGCATTTCATCGCGATCGGGTTTTTTATGCCGCGTAAGAATTCGACGTGGGCGCCGTCCGGTTGCCGGGTGCGGTCACCGATCCAAAGCATGTGGGCGGAACAATCGTACCAGTCGCCCTCGTAACCGTCGATGGGACGGGAGGAGGTCGAGTCCCGGCGTGTGAACGCCTGTTCGTAATGGAGCAACAGGGCCTCGTGTGAGGTGTAGAATTCGACCTCGTGAATTTGCGGCGTATTTTCATTGGAGATTCCGACCGCCTCCATGAACGCGAGGGTTTCATCCAGTCTTTTCGCGATTTGATCGTAGAGATCCGTTTGGGCGGAACTGCGGCGGACGAAATCCAGATTCCAGGCGTGAACCTGGCGCAAATCCGCATAGCCGCCCTGGGAAAAGGCGCGAAGCAAATTGAGGGTCGATGAAGCTTGCACGTAAGCGCGTTCCATACGCGCCGGATCGGGCGTGCGCGCGACCGGATCAAAATCAAACCCGTTTACGATATCACCGCGGTAGCTTGGCAGCTGCACGCCATCACGTTCTTCAATATCGTTGCTTCGCGGTTTCGCGAACTGGCCGGCGACCCGGCCGATTTTCACGACAGGCTTTTTGGCGCCGAAGGTCAGAATCACCGCCATCTGGAGCATCACGCGGAACGTATCGCGGATCGTGTTGGCGCGAAACTCGTTGAAATTCTCCGCACAATCACCCCCCTGGAGCAAGAAGGCTTTGCCCTCCGCCACCTGGGCCAGCCGGGCTTTGAGCTTGCGCGCCTCACCGGCGAACACGAGGGGAGGGTAGGTGGACAGACGCGCCTCGACTTCAGCCAACTTTTGTTTGTCCGGGTAGTTGGGAAGCTGCGATGCGGGCTTTCCGCGCCAGCTGTCGAGCGACCACATTTCCTGTCTCATTTCTTTTTCCTTTTCGCTTGCCGCCTTTGTGAGGCGACCGATTCCGAGTGAATCATTATAAACAATTTTTCAACGAGATCTTTGTTTAGCTTCAAATCGCGCGCGCGGACGTCTTGCCGCCGCCGCATCTCCGCGAAGCGTGATTTTTGCACGACGGGAAGATTGAGCTCTTGTTTGAGCCAGCCGATCTCCTCGACGAGGCGAAAGCGGCGGGCCAAAGCGTCCAGGAGCGCCTGATCGGTCTGGTCGATTTCCTTACGCAGGCGCATCAAGCGCTTGAGTGCGCGGCTCATGGGGCCCCCCGGCCGCCGATTTTGGCCAGGACCCGCTTGATTTCATTGGCCTCTGTCAGGAAATCGCGAATTTCGTTCCATTCGCCGCCTTCCAGTTTGGCCAGGAAACCTTGCATCTTTTCGATGTAAGCCCGCACGGCCGTCACCAGGTGCTGCTGGTTGTGTTTGAAGATGGGCTGCCACATCTCCGGAGAACTTTTCGCCAGCCGCACGGTGGATTCGAAACCGCCGCCGGCGAGGTCGAATATCGTTTTCACGTCCTTGGCGATATCGAGAACGGTGTCGGCGAGCACGAACGAGGTGATATGCGAAACATGCGAAATGTAGGCCGTGTGCAGATCGTGGTCGGCCGAGTTCATATAGATTTTGCGCATGCGAAGCACCTCGTACATCCGGTCGATGGTCCGGAGAGCGAAGGCAGCGGACTTTTCAGCGTCACAGATGACGGTCGTACGCCCGCGGAACAATCCGGCGATGGCGGCGGCAGGCCCTGAGTTTTCGGTCCCGGCCATGGGATGAGAAGCGACGTACTGGGCCCGCTTCGGATGTTTTTCGACGGAGGCGGTGATGGCCGCCTTGGTGGAACCCATGTCGGTCACCGTGACTTCGGGTCCGACCAAATCGAGAACCTTCGGTAAGAGTGAAACGATCGCATCGACCGGAATAGCCAGGATCACAAGTCCCGGGTCCGGCTGGCGCAAGGCTTTTTCCAAGGTTTCGATGCGGTCCGCAAGCCCGCGGTTGCGCGCTTGCCGGCGGTGTTCCTCATTGCAGTCGACCCCGATGATCTCCGTCGCGAAGTCTTTTTCGCGAAGATCAATCGCCAGAGATCCGCCGATCAGTCCGAGTCCGATGACCGTGATTTTCATAGTGCTTTCTCCACACGTGCCAGCGCTTGTTCCAGGCGGGGTTCCGGCGCGCACAAGGAAGCCCTGGCGTAACGTTTGCCGCGGCTTCCGAATATATGTCCGGGGGTTATGAAAACCGCCGCACGATCCAGAATCTCATCCAAAAATTTCTCCACGTTGGCAACGGAATCCGGTGCTTTCGCCCAAACGAACATTCCCACCTGCTCGCGCCCGTACTGAAATCCCATTCGGTCGAGGAGCCGCCAAACCAATTCACGGCGCGCGGCATAGGTGCGGTTTCGCTCCGCGTGCCAGACGGCGGGAGCGCGCAAAGCCTGTATGGCGCCTGATTGCAGCGGCAGAAACATTCCGGAGTCGACGTTGGACTTGACCTTGAGAACCGCTTCCACGGCCTCGGCGCCCGCGATCATCATGCCCACGCGCCAGCCCGCCATATTGAACGATTTGCTGAACGAATTGAGCTCCAGGGAGACTTGGAAACCCGGATCAAAGCTCAGCAAACTCATCGGCGCCTCAGAATTCAATACCAATCCGTAGGGATTGTCGTGGCAGATCAGAATCCCGTGCTCGCGTCCGAATTCGACGAGGCGCCGGAAAAGTTCAGGTTGGGCGGAGGCTCCCGTCGGCATGTGCGGATAGTTGACCCACATGAGCTTCACCCCGCGGAGATCCGTCGCCGGGGAAGCCAGCGCTTTGAAGTCGGGCCACCAATGATTGTTTTCGTCCAGATCGTAAGGCACCGGCTCGGCACCCGCGAGTCTTGTGACTCCGCTGTAGGCCGGGTAACCGGGATTTGGCACGAGAACTTTGTCGCCGGGATTGAGAAACGCCATCGAGATGTAAAACAGACCTTCTTTCGAGCCGAGCAGCGGCAGGACCTGAGTCTCGGAATCGGCCCGAACCGAATAGGTCGAGGCGTACCAACCGGCGATCGCTGATCGCAAAGCCGGGGTCGAGCGATAGGGGGCATAGCCGTGATTGGCGGGCGATTGGATCGCGCGGACGGTGGCCTGCACGGCCTCATCAGCGGGCGGCAGATCGGGACTGCCGATGCCGAGATTCACGACGTCGCGGCCCTGGTCATTCAGGCGCCGGATCTGCTCGAGCTTGCGCGAGAAGTAATACTCATGAACGTCCTGGATGCGTGAAGCCGGCGAAATGATCATACGACCGGCCTCGGTTGGCTTTTGTATTTTCCGAGTTCGATCAGATTGATCGTCTTTAAGCGCAGCTCTCTGAGCGCCAGCTCATATTCCGCCGGATCGGACCATTCGACGTCGGCATGAAAGGAGTATTCGTAGGGCCGTCCCAGAATCGGCACCGATTGCAGTTTCGTCATATTGATCCCGTGGGAGACGAAGCTGCTCAGGACCGACAGCAAACTCCCCGGGCGGTGGCTGATCTCAAATCGCAGGGACGCTTTGTCCGGAACCAGTTCCGTGTGATAGGGCCCGCCTGGTGAGACGACAAGAAATCGCGTGTAGTTTTGTTTTTCGGACTCGATGCCGCGCTCAAGCACCTCAAGGCCGTAAACTTCGGCCGCCAGGGGGCCAGCGATCGCGGCGTGCCCGGGGATTTTCTTTTCGCTGATCTCTTTGGCGCTTTCCGCGGTGTCGGCGGATTCGAAGGCCGTCAGACGCGGATAGCGCGCGAGGAATTCTTGCGTTTGGTGAAGCGCCATCGGGTGAGAGCGCACCGTGTGGATGTCTTCTATTTTTTGTCCGGGCAAGGCCATGAAAGCCAATTCGATGCGCAAGAAGACCTCGCCGATCACCGTGTGACCAAAGCGTTCCAGCAAGAGATAATTGGGCAATATGCTTCCGGCGATCGAGTTTTCAATAGCCATCAGGTTGTAATCGGTTTCATCGTTGGCCAAGGCATCGCAGAGCCGGCGGAAGGTTCGGCATTCGACGAATTCCAGATCGCGGCCCGCGAAATACTTCAGCGCCGCCATGTAATGGAACGACGCTTTGACTCCCTGTATGCCGATTCGCAGTTTTCCCGTCACAGCCTGGACTTCCTGTTGCGTAAAAGATGATCCGCGACAGTGATCGCCGCCATGCCTTCAACAATGGCCACTGCGCGGGGTACGACGCAAGGATCATGACGGCCCTTGCCTTCGACCTCGCAAGGCTGCCCGGATGAATTCACGGATTTTTGCTTTTTCATAAGGGTGGCCACCGGTTTGAACGCGACCCGGAAATAGATATCCATGCCGTTCGAGATGCCACCCTGAATCCCGCCGGAGTTGTTGGTGGTCGTCAAAATCCTGCCGCCCACGTTCTGAAACGGGTCATTGTGCTGCGAACCCCGCATGCGCACCCCGTCGAAACCGGACCCTATCTCGAAGCCTTTGCATGCATTGATACTCAACATCGCTTTGCCCAAGTCGGCATGCAGACGGTCAAAGACCGGCTCGCCCAAGCCGGCGGGGCAACCGCGCACGACGCCGGTCACAACTCCGCCGATGGTGTCGCCCTGTTTGCGAACGTCTTCGATCATTTTCATCATCTCGTCCGCCGTCGCCGGGTCAGGACAGCGGGTGGGGTGATCGAAAGTACGGGATAAATCCAGCTCATCGTACCGGCGCGGACACATGAGTGATCCGACCTGTGAGACAAAGGCGAAGACGGAGATGCCGGATTTTTGCAAAAGCAACTGGGCGACCGCGCCGGCGAACACACGAGCCGCCGTTTCGCGCGCGCTGCCGCGTCCGCCCCCGCGGTGGTCGCGATGCCCGTATTTGGCCTGGTAGGTGAAGTCGGCATGCGAGGGGCGGAAGGCGTTCTTCAAATGGTCATAGTCTTTGGCGCGATTGTCCTTGTTGTCGATCAGGGCGGCGATGGGTGTTCCGGTGGTGCGGCCCTCGTAAACCCCGGCCACGATCTGAACCTCATCGGCTTCTTTTCGTTGTGTCGTGATTCTCGACTGGCCGGGCTTGCGCTTGCTCATTTGGGCCTGGATAAAATCCAGATCCAGCTCGAGGCCCGCCGGACAGCCGTCAACCACGGCGCCAACCAGCGGACCATGGGATTCGCCGAAAGTGGAAACGCGGAAAGCTTGTCCAAAGAGATTTCCCGGCATGAACTACCTGTTCCTTTCGGCGAGCAAGTCGAGCGCTTTTGTGTAAGACTCCCAGCGGAAACCGGAAATCTGCGTCTCGCAGACTTCGCGAATTACCGAAATTCGGCGGAACCTCTCGCGCTTGTGAATGTCGCTCAGGTGAACCTCGACCGTCGGGATTTGCACGGCGGCCAAGGCATCCCTCAACGCATAAGAATAATGAGTGTAGGCGGCGGGATTGATGACAATCCCATCCGCCCATTTGCGGTGCGTGTGAATGCAATCAATAAGGGCGCCCTCGCTGTTGCTCTGTTTGATCTTGAGTTCGCAGTTGATTGCAGCCGCGTGCTTTTTGATGCGGCGGTTGAGTTCAGCCAAGGTCATGTCACCGTAGATCTCGGGCTCGCGTTCGCCCAAAAGATTCAAATTCGGTCCGTGCAACACAAGGATTCGAAGCCCGTGGCGGCTTCGCCGCCCACGCTGCCGCTTAGCCATGCCCTGCCCCTTTCATTTCCAC
>PSRN01000156.1 GCA_003176075.1 Bdellovibrio sp. | reverse complement strand
GCCAGCGGGTAGCTGGCGGACAAGGACCCGGCGAAGTTGTGGCGCAGCCCCGCCGTATGAAGCACCTCATGAGCCGTGACCTGTCGAACATAGTCTTGAGCCAGGCGCAGGTATTTGGCGTCATCCCCCGCCACCGCCATCACCGTGGAAAAAGACCTTGCGATCGCTTCGGTGGAATCAAAGTCGCACATGCCAGCTTGGCTGAGGCCCTTGAGCCCAACGCTTGGTCGAGTCGATTTCTTGTCGTCATTCTTAAAGAGGTAAAGCGCCTTGGCTCGCTCGACTCCCAAATATGCAAAGGCACTGGTGAGGTACACCTGGGCATGAAGAATCTCACCGGTTCGCGGGTCCATTTGCGCGTCGGCATAGGCAAAGCCAGCCTGATCGTAGGGGACCCATTGAATGACATTGTAATTGATGTCGGGGGCCACCACCCCTTCAGGCGCGTCGATCGCCTCAACAATGGTTCGACCGGCGACTGTATTCCAATAGAGGATGCCGTCTTTCACTGCTTGTTTGAACTCGGCCGGCGTGTTGCTTGAGACCGCGTAAACGATCGGCTTATTGAGGTTGAACTTGCTGGCGTAGGTCTTGACGGTTCCTTGCTGTGTCAATTGCCCGGCGACTTCGAAATAACCCGTTCGATCGTACTTGATCGACTCGACCGGTTTGAAGTCGGCGCTGGGATTGTAGGGACTCAAATAGTATTTAACTTCCACCGGAAGGTTGAAATTTTCAACACCATAGGGCAGCAACAACTGGGCGATCTGTCGAATCACCAGATGGTTATTGGCAGTCATTTCAGCGCTTTCAATAAAGCTTGAATTCACTTTCACCGAGGAGAATCGCGAGCCCTCGTCGTAATCAGCGCCGTCCAGGTCGTGCGCTGACCAATCTCCCATGAAAAAGAGATTGGACATTCCTTTGTTGAAATCAAAGGTGATCGAGGTATCGGTCTCCTCCACAATGGGCATCTCCGCCAAAATCAAATTTTGCGGGAGATCCGTGGTCACGCTGTGGCCTTGTGTGGCCTCCAGCATGTAGAGTTTGCCGTCGCGCTGGCGAAACGCCACCACCCGGCTCTTGATTCCATTGCCCATTGCCGCAGCTGGCTGAGGGATGAAAGCGCCCTGCAGCAGAAACTCTTTTTCAAGGGCGCTCTTATTGAGCGATAGCTTCACTTTATTGAGGGTCAGCGGCGGATCGAAGTTTCCTTTTGCCTTGCTCGGTGAAACGGTGAAGGCACTGTGAATATCAGTTGGAGCCTTCACTTGCTCGATCGATGCGAAGGCGCTCTGAGCGGAGTTGGTCTGAGTGGCGCTGTTCTGAGCGGCCCAGCTTTGGGCGGCCCAAGAGGCCCCCATCCCCAGCCCAACTAGCAAGAACACTCTGACCCTGGAAAACATCCGTGACATTAATCCCCCTCTGTTTGATTTGAAAAAATGCTAGTGATATCGGCTTTTTGATGTCAATTCCAAAGAATTATAGATTGACCATGCGGGTCGACGAACAGCCGACCGTTGAGGCGGCAGCAAGGCAGCGTGCAGTCCGTCCACGCTTCTCTAATTGGTCTTTTTGGCCTTTTTGGTCTTTTTGGTCTTTTTGGTCTTTGGTCCAAGAGGTTTCCCTTACGAAAGCCGAGGTGCGAGCCATACTCTTGTCACCAGCGGTTTTGGCTGTTGTGCTTAGTCTTACAACAAAAGGGGGGATTCAATGAAAAATGTTTTTTGTTTTATCGTGATTCAAGTTCTGTTCACATTTTCCGCTCAGGCTTCGAACTGTATTCTTCTTTGTAATCGATCGACGGGTCTCGAGCTGTATTGCGATGGCAACGACAAATCGTCGACTCTGGAGGATCAAGACACATCTGCTCAGGCCGTGACCTCCGCGCTCAACGCGCTCCAAGCCCAGCAGTTCAAGGTTGTCGGCCAAAGCGCGATGACCAATGCCGCGGGCATCGAGGAACTCTGGTGGACGCTGACCAAATAGTCCATCCCCGCTAGCCACAATGGCAACTGGTTAGGAAAAATGGGATCAAGTCAGCCTTAGCCACGGCATTGGCCGCGGAGACAGTTTCAGTCCAGTCAGAAGATGGGGTCCTGATTTTCAATTCCCGGGCCCCATGAGAAAGAAAATCTCCAAAAATTAAGTCTGTTCAGAAGACACAGTTTTTTGCTGGCCTCGTTGCCGTCAAAATCAAGAAAAAAAACTCGCATTGAACAAGTCTTAACAAAGAAAACGAAAATTAAAGAAAATATGCTTAACCAGTTCCAGTATGGATCTCCGGCAGTTTATGTTGAGAAAAATTCGGCAACCAACAAAACAAGCAATCAATAAACTTAACACGTTTTAACATGCCTTTTTGCCGGCCATGGATAACTTTCTTCCCGCTTTAACAAGGACAAACATTAACAAAAAAGGAGAAAGAGAATGAAAATCAAGCTTACGACCCGATGGCTCGCAAGCGCCGCGCTGGTGTCCAGCATCGGCGCCACGGCCTTTGCCTTCAATTGGGAGGATATATTGGGAGATCCCGTCGGCGCTGTGAAAGGAGAAATTTATCGGGCAAGGAGCGCAATCCATATTTGTTCGGCCAGCGAGCTAAAGAAATGGATCGAAGACTCCGTTATCCCAGCGTACAAAGAGAGGAGCGGCATTCCCCTTAAAGCGTCGGATATTACCTTCAAAGGTTCCGGAGAACTTGCCGACAGGCTCAACGATGGCAATAGAGACAAATGCGACCTCGTCATTTTTGGCAGCGACGTTTCAGCGTTTCGGGCAAAAGATTTCACGAAGGCGGACGCCAAAGACATGGCAAATTCACCGACGATCTTTGTCGGGATGAAGGATAAAATCGATTTGGCGCGCCAACATCTGAAGAAGCAACAGAACGACAAGTTGACTTGTTCAGATTTGGCAACTGTGGCGCAGATTGAACACGCCGGACGTATAGACCCCGAGAAAGACTATTTAGGATCCCTGACACTTGAGCTTTCAACGTCAAATTCCGGTCAATCGATGTATGTATCGTGCCTTTACTCGGAATTGGACGCTTACAAACCCGCTGAGGTCGAAGCCAAACTTAACGACAAAACATCTGAAGAAGCTGAGAAGCGGATTCGTGATTTTATGAAAGCCATCAAATTTGACGTCGACAAATCAGGTGACGTGAAAGATTCGTTTTTGCTTGGTGAAGGGGATGGCCGTCCGGGTCTAGCCCACCTCGCGATTGCAACCTATGAATATTATCTGCCGGAGATCGCGGAGAATTTTAAGAACAATGGCAGCGAATATGAAGTGATCTACCCTCCCATTAGTATTCTGAACAATTTTCCAGCCATGATTGTTGCAAAGGAAGGGACAGAGGGTTTTAAGACCGCAAACGATCTGCGGGACTTCATGAGGAGCAAAGAAATGCAATCCAAATTGCCCTCACTTGGTTTCCGGCCGGCCGTTACCGGTATTGATGTTAAGAGCGGTCCATTCTATGGCTTGATGAATTTCAAAGAAAGAATTGGGCGTCCTCCAGCAAGTAGCCATGCGCTAGGAAAGCTCTGGGACGTCGTGCGAGAGGTGTTAAGATCG
Organism: Bdellovibrio sp.; assembly: GCA_003176075.1. Lineage (GTDB taxonomy): Bacteria > Bdellovibrionota > Bdellovibrionia > Bdellovibrionales > Bdellovibrionaceae > PSRN01. The sequence goes on along the minus strand of PSRN01000156.1, from coordinate 9,732 downwards.
AAAGGCCCGGAAGCCTCTGAAGTATTGAAACTACCAAGACAATAGATCTATCCCTGATTGCGCCCTTATTGCCCCAAGTGGCAGTCGCGCCAAGAGCCAAGCAGGTCTCACCCAGTGAAGTCTGCTTGGCTGCTCCAAATGGGTTTGATTTGCTGCAGGACGATTCTTTTGCCGGCGTCAATTCCAGCCTTTCAAAATTTACCTTGTCTATCTTATCTCGCCTTATCTCACCTCTTCCTCCATCGAGGATCTGTCTTTGGTCCGGTTGGGCGATTCAAATCTCCCAAATGAAGGATCAATGAACGAATATGAAATAGGGAAATCAATAATTTTATAGTCAAATTTGATTAATGACCAGTGAGCAATTCAATTCGGCAGATAACGACTTCTACGATTTCATGTATTCTGAGCTGTGCCTTGACCTACGCTTGGTCTGCAACGTCAAAGGCGCAAGACTCAGACCAGCAAGAATTTCAACGCGCGTTGGACCTCTTTACCCACGAAAACTATCGTGCCAGCGGAAAAATCCTAAACAATCTGATTGGTCACCATCGCGACAATCCACTCTATTGGTTTAATCTCGGCAACGTTTACTTCTCGCTCGCGGATTATGCGCAAGCGGTTCGGGCGTATTCCGTCGTCGTTCAAGCGGAAAAGGTTGGCCGAACCCAACTCGGTCCGCTGGCCCGGCTATATCTCGCTAAGACCTATCGTAAAATGGGGGATCGAGCGTCAGCCAAACAGCTGATTGTTGCTCTGCAGACCGAAACGTTGCCTCCCAATATCACGAAAGATGTCAACGACGAGAGTTTACTGTTGAGCGAGGCCAGCGAGTTGAGTGAATCGCCGGTCTTACTGGAAGCGATGGAGCTTTATAAGGATCACCGTTACCAAGCGGCACTGAAGGAATTTGAACTTGGACTCGGTGAGAAATTGACGGCTGAAGCGGCGATGATGATTGGCTTGGCCAACTTGAAACTGGGCGACCCCCATCAAGCGGTGTTGGCGTTTCACCGCGTGCTTGCGCTGAACCCATCGAGTGAACTGAACGAAATGGCGAATGACTTCATTCATCAGATTCAAGCTGATCTATGGCCGAGGAAATATCCTTACTGGCTGTGGTTGGATGTTGCCGGGGGATACAATTCAAACTATTTCGAAAACGGCGCTAGCGAATCAGCCATCGCCGAACCGGGGACGCAACTTGGCCTTGGCGCCGGTTACCGGTTTCTGAAAGAAGAGCCTTGGTATCTAAATCTGGGCTATCAATTTTCCTGGTTGGAAGTCTCCAATCAGCCGCAAGCGCGACTCATGACCCACAATGTGGATCTACCCTTGAGTTACCAGACGAAGACTTGGTTGATTCAAATTGATCCCACCTACGTGTATCAGACCTTGCAGTCGTCACCGTTTCTTACAAAAGCCGGTGGAAACGCTACGGTCCATCGGTATTTCGGAGAGTTGGGCGCTGGTATCAGATACGACTACTTTCACAACAAATCCAATCAGACATTTTACGACTATCTGACTGGTGATGTTCAATCGTTGAAATTGTATTTCGACTACAATGCCGGCGATTTTTACGCCAGCCTGTTTTATGTCGCTATTTCGGAAAACACCGGTGACATGCCATATTCAAACGGCGTGTTGCCGTTGGCCGACAAGATCAATGGCATTGGCTTAACGGCCTCCTATTTCATCGGAAGTTGGTGGCAAATTTCCGGGTCCGCGATTGAGTATTTCAAGACATTTGATCACGTCGAAGAACCCGATCAGACCGTCCGCCGGGACTCGCAAACTTACGCCAGTCTTCGACTCAATTACTTTTCATCGCCGACCCTAATTTGGTATTTTAACCAAGAGGCGACCATCAACCACTCGACCCTCGGTTCCGGTAGCGTCACCGATAAGAATTTTAACAAGTCTGTCACATTCTTGGGTGTGAACTGGAGCTTCTTCCAATGAGTATTAAGGTGTCCTCTCCCTTGGATCACGAGCTCGGGGAATTAGTCACTCAGGCGCAAAAAGGAGACAAGAACGCGATTTCGTTGCTCGTTGAATCCGTGCAAGATGAAATCTACAGATTCTGCTATTATTTGGCGAGGGACAAGGCGAGCGCCGAGGATCTTTGCCAAGAAACGCTACTGCGGGCGATTTTGAATCTTGCAAAATTGAAAGAGCCTGGGCGATTCAAAGCCTGGGTCTTGCAAACGGGCAAAAATATCTTTCTCGATGAACTCAAACGACATGAAAACAAGTTGCGATCAGACGGCGAACCCCCCCTGGACGAAAGGGGCACGAATGCATCCGCACAAGATACCCACTTGCAGATCCGCGAGGCCCTTCTTCAGTTGCTTCCCGAGGATCGTCTTATTTTGATACTTATTGATCTGCATGAGTTCACTTACAAGGAAGCGGCGGAAATGATGAAATTATCGGAAGAGGCCGTAACTTCAAGGGTTTTTCGGGCTCGAAAAGATTTTGTAAAAAAGTTTGAAGGAAATGAAAGGAATCACCCCGCCCGGTCGTCTACTTCATGAAACGAATCAATGAAACGAGTCAATAAGGCGAGGCCATGGATATGTCTATGTCGGACGATCGTATTGAAGCGAAAAGTAAATCGATTTTCAGGACCGGCTCTCGCGGACTTGAAGCATCGCCTTTCTTGAGCCGCCGCATCGCCAATGAGGTCGCTTCCAGAATAGAGTGGAAGCGAAAGGTGCGATGGTGGCAGGGTTGGGCCATTGGTGGCTCCGGATTGGGGTTGGGTTTGGCGTCTTTTTGCGCCTGGCTTTTTCTCTTTTCCGCGTTCAGCGCTCATGTCGGGCAGCCCACCTTGGTTGAGGTGGGCTTGCGGAACATCGAGGTCGCCGATGTGGCCAGGGTGGAAATTGAGTTGCCAGAAGGCGTGACCTTCGTTTCCACGCGCTACCCTGAGATCGATGGAACTAGCACGGTCAGCATACCGGTGGAGGACAAGGCCGCTCTGGCCTCGTTTCCGTTTGTCGTGCGGTCAGCTGAATCAGGATTGAAACGAGTTCGTGTGATGGTTTTTGATCGTGGTGGAAAAATCGTCGAGGAGAAGATCCTCAAAATCCGATTTTCCAATAGCTAGTCATTTCACCAACTGTTCGTAATGCCAGTGGAGGAACCTGGCCAACGGAGGAACCTGTATGAAACGTCAATATATCATGGCCGCGTTGATCAGTGCGGTGTCATTCACGGCGTTTGCAGACGATCGAGTGTTGCCGGCGCAGGCCGATGACATTGCCAAGGCCGATGCCAATCTTGGCGCCGCCACGGTCGTAAAGAATAAGTCATCCAGCAAAAGCAACAGAGACAGTAGAGACAATAGAGACAATAATTTCGGTGCCACGGTGTCGGCTGAAGCCAGGACTTTGAGAAACGCCGACCTACAGACGCGCCAACAGTTCGGCGAGAGTATTTCCGATCAGCGAGCGAAAAATCCCACGCAAGCCGCAACCAACGGAGGAGCCGCAGCGGCTTCGGGCTCCGCCAACTCGTCAGCGGCAGGCTCCGTGTCGGCGGGTGCTCCATCAAATCCGCTCAGTCATGTGCCGTCACACGGGGGCGGGGCCTCTGGCCACGTTCCGCCGACTCGGCCGTGATAGGGCGTGTAGGGCTTGGATCGGTAACCTTAGCTTCTGTAAGGCGCTCGGCTGGGACTCGTCATGAGGACCATTGCCAGCCGGGCCTGTCACATTGCTTTCTGTAAGGCGCTCAAGTGGGGCTGGTCAAGAGGACCAGCTCCATCTGGGCCATTCAAAGCGTATGTGTAGAGTTGACTGGCTGAGCACCAGAAAGAGCACCTCCTCAAAACCGTTCGTGTTTCGCCAGAAATGGAAGCCGGGGTTGTTGACGCTGAACTCTGAACCCGATGCCAGGACCTTTACACCAGTAGCTCTGCGGATCCGGGGCGCGAACGTTATTCAAGGTTACGTCTAGTCAACATGCCAGCGCTCAAATCGCGGCGGATTGATTTTTAGCCATTTCTTTTAAACCTTTTAAACCTGAGAGATATGTAAACCATTCGTGTGACAACAATACCACGCCAGGCCATCTGTGCGACATCGCAAACCGGGATATATACGAAGGCGAAGAAATAACCGCTGACTACAGCAATTTTTCTGTCCTGAATGGTTCGTTCGAATGCCATTGTGGAAGTTCGAAGTGTCGGCGAACTGTAACGGGCTGTTCTGCTGATTAATGTCACCGACCAAGCGACAGTTCGTCGGTCACGAGACTACTGAGATCGCGATCCTGCCAATGTTCACTTGGACGTCTTCAGCGGAGAGTGGATTTATCGCGTTTTTTTCCTAAGGAACACTCTTCAGGTCGATCTTGCGTTTGTCCACGATGAACAATTTAGAGCACGTGCACCCAGTTTTAAACTTGTCTTCGGTAAATCGCTTGCACCTATTTATAATCAACCCAAGCACGTTGATGTACTTGCAGGTTGGACGTGGTTATATGCTCTTCATGTTCGCAGCAGTTTCGCCAGAAAAAAATATTGGCAAACCGAGTATTACCTCAGCGGAATGAGGGATCACATTTTTTCGATGATGTGTCTGCGATACAATCTTCCAACAAGTGACGGGCGCGGCATTGATAACCTACCACAAGAATTGAAGGCGTTAATGGAGCCAAGTCTTGTAAGATCGATCGAACCAGAAGAACTTTGCCGAGCGTTTGATAGGACCATCGACGTTTTCCTTCTGGAAATAGGATACGCAGACCTCCATGAACGACTGTCTCATGGGCTACGAGCCCTGAATGGGCATGTTAAGGGCATGCTGCAGTGATCAAGATTCAAAAAATCGTGTAGTCGCCAATTTATTTGAATCTCACCTGGGCGTCACAAATAACGAGACAGCTTGGTACTTCGATCCGCCATAATCTAAATAGGTCCGGGACGCGAACGTTATTCAAGGTTACGTCTAGTCGACATGCCGGCGCTCAAATGGCGGCGGATTGATTTTTAGCCATTCCAATTTGAAGCGCAGGAATTTGTTACGTCGTCAGGCCGTCAGAATTATTAAGGTGAAAAGAATCTCCTCTTTTTGTAAGGTGCCCGCTTGTCGTTGGGGGTATCAAATGAAATTGAGTCTGTTGTTCGTATTGTCCTTGTTGGGTCGGCTTGAAGCACAAGCAGCTCCTCCCGCGCTTCACGTAGGTGATTCGGTGGTTGTTGCGGGCGCCGAAGAATCGATAACCGAGGGCGGTTGGTCGCGAAAAATATTCCCTGGCGACAAGGGAAAAATCAAATCTATCGACACTTTACGACATTCGGTCGTGGTAACATTTGATCACGGTTTGTATGAAGAAAAAGTCGATATAGACGACCTTTATCTAACTTCCGGCTCACAAATCATTCAAGGGCAAAAAGTCTCTGTGGGGGATTCTGTTTATGATGTTGAAAGATCAATTATTCGCGGAGCTGGTGGGGAATTGCTAGACCGCGAGGTTTTGGGAACGATCGCCGCGGTCAATCCTCAAAAAGATCTGGTTCCGATTCAGTTTTACAATCGGATTCTCTTTGTTTTCCCCTACAATCTGGCTGTGACTGCGGGGTGCGAAAATGGGATTTGTATTGGCGACAGTTTTACGGCCGAGATAGAAGGATCTGCAGTTACCCTGGATGACGATGCCCATCTAGTTGAAACCCGCTCTAGCACTCCTGTTACTTGCCCGTACGTGGCAGGATTGGCTTCAAACGGAAAAGATATCTTATGCCGAGACGGCAATGGATTCGTGCGGGAACTCATAAGACTTCGTGACATCAATATCACTTCTCATGACCCGTCGGTCAGAGTGACAAATCGTGGAACGATAGATCCTGATCAGCAGCCGGCGCCGCAACATGACCCGACTCAAGATCTTAACCTCATGCTCGCTATTTGGCAGGCAGGCGGTTACAAGCGACAGGTGGCTCCTCCTTTGACCACTCGTTTTTCTGATGTTCTCGAGGGCGAAAATAGAGCCGACGTCAGTCAGGTCAACTGCTATCAGCGAGGCTCTCAAGCCAAATGCGCATTTAACGGCGCCTATCCGGATGGTTATTCTGTAAAAGTAGTCACGGTTACCGGAGCAAGGGCCCTAAAGCTCTTGAAGGCCTTGCTCGCCGATGGAGCATGGAACGATCAGCAAGATGGTCCGCTTTCTGTTCACATTCACTATGCCAGTTGCACGCAGGCTGTCGGTTCCGAATATCGCGCTGACGAAACCCCCGCTCAAAGAACCACCTGCTTTCTTTCCGATCGGCGCATAGGGCATAAAGGGTTTCAATACTGAAGACTGCGAGGGTTGAGAATCTGTCTTGGGATTTTCAACCGATTAAATCCCCTGGCCAAGCGACAGCTCGTCGGTCACGAGACTACTGAGATCGCGATCGTGCCAATGTTTACGGGTTAGCACCTATTCCAAAGCCCGACGAGGTCTGGGAATTGGGGGTTATTTCCAGGAACTGCCGGGTGCGTGTTTTGGCCGCCGACAGCGAAGGCGTTTCCAGGAAAGTCGTTACCTAGACAAGGGCAAAAACATCGGGTCAACTATTTAAATGAAATTCAAATTTGTCTTTTCGATATTGGGGAGCTTTTATTTTGTTCTTAACGGATGTGCTACCAATAAACCCAACGCTCTGACTACGGGTTCTGCGGATCCAGAGCATTCGCCGTCGGTGATCGAATATGTGGTTAAGTACGAATCGCCATCAACCCTTGAAGTGCAAGCATCTTTTGCCGCCGATAGTTCGGGCACGACAGCTGTCGTTTTGCCAGCTGGCATGTATGAAAGAGACAAACGGTACGAGAAAATGAGCGATCTTCGACTTGCCGGCAACGATGTGAAAATCGATGACCCCGGCCATGGCAATTCAATTTCAATTCTCAGTCCGCCCGATAAGCTCATCCACCTGAGCTACAAACTGAGTCCACGTGCTACCCAAGGGGGGTTCGAGGCTGACTTTCCGACGATCAATGACACCTATGTTCACTTCAACGGCTCAATGCTTTTGCACCCAGAGAGATTTGCTACCATATCAGCACACGTAATAATCAATTGGGACTTACCTAAAAAATGGACGTTGGCAAATAGCTATGGCAGCGAAAAGCGCAGGCAGGAGTTTGAAGGCAATTTTGGCAAGACCTCAATCGGGAATATCTACGACACTGTATTTGTTGCTGGAGATTTTCGCGTTTACTCCCTGGATATTTTCTCCCATTCCGTGGTCTTTGCTGTACGTGGAAATTGGAAATTTTCTGATAAGGAACTTACCGAAGTGGTTCGAAAAGTAATCGCAGGTCAAAGAACATTTTGGAATGATTTTGATGAACCCTACTACTTTGCGGCCCTGGTGCCAAACGGCAAGGTCTGTTGTCGGATTGGAGGACATGGACTGACGCAGTCTTTTTCGGCCTATCTCTCCGAGCGTGACCAGAGTCTTGATCGTTTTACTCACGTTCTCTCGCACGAACATTTTCATCATTGGACAGGCGAAAAAATAGCACCCGAAGCGTGGGAGCAAACGTACTGGTTCACTGAAGGGTTTACAGAATATTATTCTTGGAAAATTAATTTGATGATCGGTATCCTCAATTACGAGGACTTTGTCGATGCAGTCAACACGGCTATCTATAAATACTATAGTTCAGATAAACGATTGGCGACAAATGTCGAAGCCGGGAATGGGATGAACAAGGAGGGTGCATACACGGTCCTCAATTATTATCGCGGTATGCTTGTAGCGAGCGAGTGGGACGCGGAGATTCGGAGAAAATCCCATGGCGCCAAATCCCTTCATGATCTTATGCTAAGCCTTTACGACGAAACAGGCAAAAGCGGCAAACTGTTGACAAATGCTATCGTCGAGAAAGTTTTTGCTGAGTATGTTGGGACTGAGGCAAAAACGCGTTTTGAAAATGACGTGGTCAGTGGAAAATTAATTCGGCCGAGTGACGATGCCCTCGGGCCTTGCGCGCACGTCGTTGATAAGAAAATTAATAGGTATGATTTAGGATTTGTAAATGGTCCGACAAAGATAAGTAAATTGAATCCAAACGGTAACGGATATGCGGCTGGTCTGCGGGATGGGCAGGAAATCCTTGATGAGAAATTTAAGGACTTTGTCCCTTGGGACCCAGTATCACTTCAGGTTCGAGATCAGGCTGGTGCTCGCTGGATCACCTACTACTCGGTTACTGGCGATACCATCGAGATGCCTATGTACATTGTTGACAGAAAAGACCCCGACCGGTGCAAAAGTTGGTACCAATAGCACTGGTCAAATGAGTGCAGCGCGAACATGGTTTTGAAGACTTCCAGATAAGCCTTTTTTCAGGAAAGAACCCTCAAAAATTGAGGGTCGCGTCTGTGCTATAGAATAGCCAATCTTTCAGATTGTCGGATCTAGTGAAAACTAGTTTCTAACTTTGTCAGCTCAAATCCAAGCTGTTACACTTAATTTTTGGCCGCCGGCATTCTTCCCTTCTTTACGGGAATGTTCACATGGAGTTTGATGTCGTCCTCAACGCCGACACCCATATATTTGATGCCGCTGATGCCAAATTCAGAAAGCTTAAGTGGAAATTCGGCGAGCATCATATCCCCATCAATCTTGTAAGTGCCAGCGATGTCTTTTTCAATACCTCGGATTTTGATCCGACCCGTCCCTTTCCCCCCTTTTCCTGTCGCCTTCAACAAGATCGCCTCGGGATACTTAGAAGTTTCAAGGTATTTTTTGGTGTGCGTATCGCGCATTGGCATTCCAGTTTTTATGTTGGCCAATTTGACGATGATCTTTTCAGCGCTTACGGTATCGCCATCCACGGTCGCAGTGCCTGAGACTTCATCGGTCTTGGCTTTGAAATCCCCTGCCGATGGATTCAAAGAAACGTCGACCACCACTCCCGCCGTCGCGGCTTTGCCCGCGCCGTCAACTGGTCCGGCCTTAACGACTCCACCAAAAAATAGAAATACCAACATCAGTCCATAGTTCTTCATATGCATGGTCATGTTCTCGTCCTTTCGCTATCCTTGCTTTAAGAGCGCATCTATGAAGTGGAGATGCGCTCTAATAAGATTGGCAAAAAAATCGGCATTGAGCCAGCTGTAAGTTCAAGACCATCCAGTGAAAGGAACCGATGATTCGCTCGGTCGATCGCTAGGATCACGATTATCTCAAACTGAATCACCCTTAGGAGCCTCCACAGAGACCACTTACCTGAGGGCGCCAGCGGAAATCCAGTTGTCGATGGCATTCACGTCTGTGGTGGAAAGCGGAGTTCCGCCTTGGGGCATCTTACCTGATGAAACGTCCAGGTACAGGGTACTTGTTGATGGCGAACCCGACTTAACGACACCGCCGGCAATCAGCGTGTCATAGGTCGTAAAAGTATAAGTCCCTGACGAATGGCAGACGAGACAGTTGGGTTGAATAATTTGGCTGTTGATTTCTGAAAAAGTCGGTGGATTCGAGTAACCGGATGAACCGGATGAACTGGAAGTGGATGACGTGTAGGCTCCGGGATTAGAGGGGCCCACGTAACCGCAACTCAAAAATGCCGGTGACAGAAATACCAGTGCCAGTACCGGCACCAGCGAATTCTTGAACCCAGGGGAATGCTTCGATTGTTGCATCCCCTGCTTATCGGCAAACCTGGGCTATAATTTATAATTTAATTTAGGGCGTATCTTCATTTTGACTAGCTGCTAGTC
>PSRN01000013.1 GCA_003176075.1 Bdellovibrio sp. | reverse complement strand
CGGAGGGAAGTCCGCCGTTGGAAGGAGATCCTTGGCTGGTGGAAAGGCTGGTGGGAAGGCCGCTGCGTTGACGGCTGAAACCAGGCCTATAAAGATGAACAAGTAAAGAGTTCGACCAAGTCGTTGCCTTCGGCAACTCCGCAGACCAAGTCGTCGCCTTTGGCGACTCCACAGACCGTAAGCTTGGCTTGGGTCCATCACCACCCTCCCAGACATTTTTTGTTCAAATCGCGCGCCAACATGACTTCATCGAAGAATGAGATGACGCTCTTTCTTCACCGGCGTGATGGGACTTTTTTCAAAGGTAGAACAAAAACGGTCGGTGCCTTCGGCACCTTCGCGCTGCCCAAGTCGGTGCCTTCGGCACCACCGCGATCCTCGGGTGAAACTTCAGGATTGCAGAGAACAAAACAAATGATATTCTCGATCAAAATGAATGAGGAGGAACAGTGAATTTTCCGCTGCAAATTCAATTTCGCGATATTGAGAAATCCGACTTCATCTTCAATGACGTTTGGGAGCACACTGAAAAACTCGAGCGATTCTTCGACCGCATCACCTCTTGCCAAGTCGTTGTCTCAGCTCCTCATCAGCGGCACCATCGCGGGCGAATTTACCATATTCAAATCCGTCTCCACTTGCCGGGCCGCGATATCGTGATTTCGACGGAGCCAGAGAAGAATCACGCCCACGAAGATGTTTACGTCGCCATTCGCGACGCCTTTGATGCCGCCCGACGCCAGCTGGAAGAAGGCGTGGACATCGGCCGACGTGACGTCAAAGCGAACCACACGTCCACTCACGCCAAGGTGGCGCGAATTTTTGGCGAAGAAGGCTATGGGTTTATCCGCACGCCCGATCAGCGTGAGCTTTACTTCCACGAAAATTCAGTCCTCGATGGGTTTGCAAAACTCAAGGTCGGCGACGAAGTTCGTTTTTCCGAAGAAATGGGTGAAAAAGGACCCCAGGTGACCTCCATGACCAAAGTGGGAAAGAACGGTCACTCTTTCACTTAGCATCGTAAATGACCGGCGTCCCCCTGCAATAAAAAGCACTCGACGGTGACGGGCTTCGATCCGTCTTTAAGGGCTGCCCCCGCGTTTTATAATACGCCTTGGCTTCTTCACAAAAGGCGTGCTCGGTGTCTTCTTCGTTCCGATAGTTGGCCACCTGTGAAAAGTTCGCCAGAGCCGCGATCAGAATCAAGGCGCGAAAATTTTTTTGCGACATGAAGGGATTGACCAGGAAAACAAGAGCTGTTCCTCCCAGGAAGAGGGAGTTTAAAGCATCGTGGACCGGATTGGATTTATAGAGTCCATAGGGGTAAAAAATAATAAATAGACTCAACGAAAAGACCAACCATTTTCTTCGACCCGCAAGAAAGGCCTTGCCGGCGCCTTCCCAGCCCGCGACCCAATCGCCGCAAACCCAGGCGGCCAGCGGGAGCAGCGGGATCAGCCAAAAAACATGCACCATCACATAACGGTGAGAGGCAACGAATAAGCTGAGCGCCGTCACCGACCACAGGGCAAGAACCACATGAAAGGTGATCGCGGCGGAACTCTTTGTTGAACCGCCGCGAAGAGAAATCCCAAGCCGTGCCAATCCCAGTAGAAAAAAGCCCGCAAACAGTGGACCCAGCAGGCGAGCCAAATGTTGAACGAGCGTATACACAAAGTTCACGGGTCCCAGTATTCCGCGGGTGTTCAAGGCGGACTCTTCGTATCCCCTGGCGGTCAGCTTGGCTTGCAACCAAGTCCACAGATCCACCGTTTGTTGCATGTAAGCCATGATGGCGAGAACCATCACTCCACTCACCAACAGGCTTGAGCTCACGAGCAAGCGGTGGCGTCGTTGATAGAAGGCCAGCACCAGGAGACCCACCAGCATGAAAAATCCAGGCCAATCCGTCAGTCCCGCGCCAAGGACAAAGAGAATCGCCAGTCCCCAGGCGTTGGACAGCAAAGCGCCTGTTCCTAGCAACCAAAATGTGGCGGTGAATTCAGCGGGCATGTCCACGTGGGTTCCAAAATAAATACCGCCGAGAAAAAAACTCTGAAAAAAAGCCGACCACAGCGCCCGATCGTCGTCATCGGGCCAAATTTTCCGAGCCACTTGGAAGACCAGGACGATATTCAAGATTGAAAAAATCAGAGTGAAGGAACGATAGACCCATTCGGAATATCCAAGGAGCTGCGTCCACACGACCAGACTCCAGTAGAGAAATGGCGGATGATTGCGATAGTAAATGAAGTGGTCGGGGGACTTTGTTTCGCATCCGGTATGGGGAATCCCCTTCGACACGCTCCACGGGGTCTCATTCAGGCATTCGACGAATGCGGCATTGAAGGGACCGCCGAAATTGTAATGATCGTGAACTTTCCAGTGGTCGAAGAGTCCATAACAGCGCATGCCGAGGCCGATGAGCGCGATGGCAAACAACCGCCGGCGGACGGGCCAGGAAGCGAAGCCCGCGTGGGCGGCAAAAATTCCCGGCTGAAAAAAAGAGTGAAACTTCTTGCTCCCAGAAGTCCGTGAAGCCTTGTTGTCCATTGTTAGAAAATGGATTCGCGGCGGATGTTTGACAAGCATTGACGTCGCAAGATAGCATAAATTAGATGAGCCCCACACCCCCAACGAACGGAATTTCCATCGTCATTCCTTGTTTGAACGAAAAGGAAACCATTGAACGGGCGGTTCAACTCAGTCTGGAAGGAATTCATCGCTCCAACCGTCCAGGTGAAGTGATCGTCGCGGACAACGGCAGCACCGACGGAAGCGTCGAGCTCGCGACCAAAGCGGGTGCAAAAGTTATTTCGGTGCCCCGCAAGGGGTACGGGGCCGCGCTCGATGGGGGCATTCGCGCGGCCAACTTCGAGGCGGTCGTCTTTGCCGACGCGGACTTGTCTTATCCGCTGGAAGATTCCGCGATTCTGGTCAGCGCCTTCGAAAACAGATCTCTCGACCTCGTCCTGGGCTCCAGATTGCGCGGAAAAATAGAACGGGGCGCGATGCCTTTTCTCAATCGTCATTTCGGCACACCCATTCTATCGGCCCTTATTCGATGGACCTACGGCTTACCCACTTCCGACTGCAACAGCGGCATGCGATGCTTCCGCCGGTCCCGCTACACCAGCCTGGGATTATCCTGTCCAGGGATGGAGTTCGCATCTGAAATGCTGGTCAAGGCGGCCCTCGCTGGCTGGAAATATTCTGAAGTGGGCATTGATTTTCGCAAGGATCAAAGAACCCGTCCGCCACACTTGAAACGGTGGCGCGATGGCTGGCGCCACTTGCGTTTTATTCTCGGCCATGCCCCTAGCCGTGGACTGATCATTTTTCCGGCTCTGCTCGGCAGCCTTTTGTTGATCGTGGCGGACGCGCTGTCCTTCAGTATTTCGGTTCGTGGACGGGAAGTGATCTATTTTCACACCGCTTTTGTGGCTATCGCGGCGGCGGTGCCGCTTCTGCTTTTTTCCTCGGTCAATGTGGTGGCTCGGTTTTCCTTCGGAGAAGGTCGTCGAGGCACCGGGCCGCTCCTGGACACGCTGCAAAACCTTTCGGACCGGGCGGTCTTTTTTTACTGCGGGGTTATTCTTTATTTTCTGTGTGGCGTGGAAATATTCATGATGTTTTACAAATGGAGCAAAGTGGGATTTGGGGACTTGTTCGCAATTTCAAATTCCATTCGACTGATGGTGGACTCCACAGCGGCGACTCTTTTGATTGCGACAGACGTTGCCATGAACCTCGTCCGCATCAACAGCAATCCCAGCTGAGGGCGCTTCGCTCATGATTGACCATTCTTAACGCTAATTGCTGAGTGGGATTGGCGACAAGTCGTGTCCAGAGACAGGGCCTGGCACCTTTTCGAGACTTTCGTTTTCGCCCACTTCGGCGAAGGCCTTTTTGACCGCGTCGCGGTTCTCGGTTCGCCGGCTGAGTTTATCGAGCAGCGAATAAACAATGGGAACCACGTAGAGAGTAAGCAAGGTGGAAACAAACACGCCACCGATCAGGGTCACGGCCATGGGCTTGAAAGTTTCCGACCCTGCTCCCTGCGCGAGCGCCGAAGGAATGGCGGCGGCAATGGTGGCCAACGAGGTCATGATGATGGGCCGCAGACGGACAGGGCAGGCCTCGATCAGCGCTTTTCTCGCGTCATTCGCCGCCGGGCCGGAGCGCTCCCGCACCAAATTGGTGAACTCGATCAGCAGGATCGAATTCTTTTTCACGATTCCCATGAGAAGCAAAATGCCAATCATGGAGTACATGTTGATGGATTGGTTCATCGCCTTCAGCGCGAAGAAAGCGCCGCTGAATGAGAATGGCAAGGCCATCAGAATGGCAATCGGATCGAGAAAAGAATTGAATTGGCTCGCCAAAACCATGTAGGCGACGACAAAACCCAAAAAGAGCGCCAGAAACAAACTGGCGAAAGACTCTTGAAATGTTTTTGACGAGCCCGTCTCTTCAATCATGTAAGCGGCGGGCAAAATCGCTTTCGCCTTGCTCGCCAGAAAACTCAGCGCGGCTTGCTGGCTCGCTCCCGGGGCCAGATTGGCGTAGATGGAAATCGCTCGCTGCCGATTATTTCTCGAAATACTTTGCAGGGCCTTGGCGGTGACGATGCGGGTGACTTGAGTGATCGGTATCAAATTGTTGCGGCTGTTGCCGACCAATAGATGTTGAATTTCCTTTTGCGGGTCCTCTTGTTTTTCGAGTTGAACCCAAATGTCGTACCGATGGCCATCCTTGGGGTATTGTCCCGCCTTGACTCCGCCGATCAAGGCATTCACGGTGTTGCCGATGGCCTTGATGGTCACGCCATGAAGGGCGGCTTGCGTGCGCTCCGGCAGAATTTGCACTTCAGGCATGCCTTCGAGGTAGTTGGAGTCGATGTCCGTCATCAACCCTGATTTCTTCATCTCCTCCTTCATTTGTTTTTCATATTGGGCCAATTGATCCCAATCAGGACCTTCCAGGACGAATTCGATCGGATAGCCGCGTCCCGAGCCAAAACCACGCGACGAAAGGTCCATCATAAAGGCTTGGACGTCAGGAATTTTACTGACCTCTTTGCGCGCCATGCCCATGAACTCCTGCTGCGACAGTTCGTGGCCTATGTCGGGTCGGACGCCCCGCTGGTCCTTGTCCTTTAGGGTCACGAACATCATGCCGGTGTTCGCATCGCTGGCTCCCGCGACACCCACTCCGCCGATGGCCGCGTAAACGTGGGCGACCTCGTTCTGGGATCTCATCCATTGTTCGGCTTTAAGAATCTGCTGGTTCGTATAAGCCAGTGAAGACCCCACGGGAAGTTGCATGCGCGTGATGAAAAGGGATTGATCCTGCACGGGAGTGAGTTCCTTGTTCAAGAACTTGATCGTGTAAAAAGACGCGGCAACAAATGCCGTGGCCCCCAGCAAAACCAAACCGCGGTGATACAGGACCCAAATGAGAGAGCGCTGGTAAAGCTTTCTCCATCCTTCCATAAAGGATTCAAAAGCCTTTCCCAAGATGGTGGTCCGCGCGCCATGCTGGACGAAACTCGCGCACCGCATGGGCGTGATGGTCAAGGACTCGACCAGCGACAGGAAAACCGCCAAGGATATGGTGACGCCGAATTGCAGGAAGAACTTGCCGATAATTCCCTTCATAAAGGCAACAGGTAGAAAGATGGCGATCACGGCGACACTGGCCGCCAGGGCGGCAAAGGTAATCTCGCGAGCGCCAATGATCGCTGATTCGATTTTTCCAAATCCTTTCTCATTGTAGCGAAAGATGTTCTCCAGCACCATGATCGCGTCGTCGACGACAATGCCGATGGCGAGAGTGAGCCCCAAAAGGGTGAAAGTGTTCAGTGTGAAGCCGCCGAAATAGAGTCCCACAAAGGCTCCCATGATGGAGGTGGGGATCGAAAGCAGAACGTTGAAGGTCGCCGACCAGCTCCCCAAAAAGGCCCAGCAAACAATCGAGGTCAGCAAGACCGCGAGGATCAGATGCTTGATCATTTCGTGGACCGATTGCTCGATAAAGCGGGTGGAGTCAAAATTGACGGACAACTTCATGCCGGGCGGCAGTTGATCCTTGATATTTTCAATTTGGGCCTTGATCGCCTTGGCGACGGCCACCGAGTTTGATCCCAACTGCTTTTTGATGCCAATGCCGAGCGCCGGGATGCCATCAAAGCGGGAAATGCGGTAGACCTCGGCGAGGTTTTCTTCCACGTGGGCGATTTGACCGATCTTCACCATATTGGTGGGGTCCTGGATCACTTGACCCGCCCGATGGTTGATCACGAGCTGATTGAATTCGGGGACGGACTTCGCTTCCCCCATGGTGCGAACGTTGAACGCGTCCCGCTGAGTTTGAATAAACCCACCTGGAATTTCAGAGTGTTCATTTTCAATCGCTGAAATCACGTCGTCGGCCGCCACATTGTACCGGGTCAGGGTGTTGGGCTTGATCCAGACGCGCAGCGCGGGGTCTGTATATCCCCCAAAAACAATGTCACCCACGCCTTCCACCGTGGTGAATCGATTTTTCAAATAGTCGCGCGCGTATTTCATCAAGAAATACATGTCGCCCTTTTCATAGGTCAGCGCGAGCCAAATAATGGGCTGGTC
>PSRN01000008.1 GCA_003176075.1 Bdellovibrio sp. | reverse complement strand
ATCCACTCCCGCCGCGGCCCTTTCGAGATTTCAGCTGGGAGGGGTTGCGCCAGCTTCTTCGTTTTCGCTGGCCGGGCTTTGCATTGAGGTTTTTTTTGCGCAGCCAACGAGGGCGCCAACTTCTTCAAAGGTCAGAAGAAATTTTTCGCAACGTCAATGAACCTTTGTCTTACGAAAGGCTGAAACGCCTGGATCGCCGGAGGCTGGGGTTGGTGAGCCACGCGCTTGAAAGGTTTGTATGGATTCTTCACAAAGAAGACTGGAGTCGGTGGGAAGAGCTCCTTAAACACTGGAACAAAGAAACCATGATCATCTACGATGAACAGGATCCGCTGATCCATTATACGGCCTATGAAAATTTAGGCCGCACGCTCAAGTGCGAAAATTTGGTTGTGACTCAAGGGGCTGGTCACATTTCTCCACTTAATTTTCCGCAAATGATCACTTGGGACTTGATGAAATTTTTGCTTTCAGTGCCCGGCGATTCCTCATCGTCCAATACAGCGAAAGAGCCGGCGAATGTGTAGGGATAATAATTTCAGGGATGTGAGTTCGACGTCTTGAAATTCCTCCATGAAGTGATATCTATTCCCCAGTTAACGGAGGAATCATGATCAAATTTTTCTTTGCCATCTCAATCTTTTTCCCCTGCGTGGGTTTTTCTCAGACTGATCCCCAAAATAATCCGTACGTAACAGACACACCTGCGACATCCGCAGCATCGACCGGGTACAAAGAGGGGGTTATTTTTGATGCTGCAGTTAAAATTGCAAGTCGGGCGACGGCGAAAGACTGCGAGATCAACATTCTATGGCACTCCGGTCTGGCCGTTGGCTTTACCGGCTATCCCGCCGTTATTGAAGCCAAGACTTGTGGTGAACAGAGTCTTTTCTTGGAGGATCCGAATTACGCTTCGGCCGGACTATTGGGGCGTCTGATGGGCCAGTCGACGATGGCGCAGCGGCAGGAGACGATTCATGACGTTCATTCCATTGACCGGATTAGATCGAACAAAGCATTTATCGCCCTGTGGGACGACGCCTATGCTCAGCGCTTTCTGTTTGAGGAGATCAAGAAGCAGATGGCGGACCGGGGTTACGGGTTTGTCGCTGAAGATCTCGACTCAACGGGAGTCTCTCTGAAGTTCCAAAAAAAATAAAAGTCACAGACTATACGTTAAAGCTGGAGCCGCAGCCGCAGTTCTTGGTGGCGTTGGGGTTGCTAAAGATAAAACCCTTGCCGTTGAGGCCGCCGGAAAAATCGAGAGTCATCCCGATCAAATACATAAAGCTTTGTGGATCGACGACGATACGTTCGCCAAAGTTCTCAAAAGCCTTATCTCCCGAGCGCGGCTCACTTTCAAAATTCATCTTATAGGAGAGGCCTGAACAGCCCCCCTTCTTCACTTCCACGCGAAGAAAGAACGAAGCGTCCTTACCTTCCTCGGCCCTAAGGGTCTTAATTCGTTGTGCCGCCTTTTCTGTCATTTGAATCATGAAATAATCATACCACAAATGGGGATCGTTTTGCCAGACCTCGTCTCCCTATCCTTGCGGTATTTTCTTTGCGGTGTTTCTATCTGACATATTTTTGAACAATCCTAATGGCTTGTTGGATATCGTCCTGAGTGGTGGGTTTTCCCATGCTGATGCGAAAGGAGCGCTGGGCCTCAGCGTCGGTGAAGTTGAGAGCCCGCAAAACCGCGCTCATCTCTATATTCGCGCTATTGCAAGCTGCACCCTGACTGATCGCAAGACCCGGGATCACGGATTGACTCGTCCAGCTAGAAAACGTGACATGAAGGTTGGTCGGAGAACGCTGACCTAATGGTGGGCCGTTTAGGCGAACACCGGGGTCGATAGAGCAAAGTCCGTCCCATAATTCCTTCTGCAAGCGGAGCCAGCACTGACGGTTCTCCTCCAGTCGAGCATCCGCCAGTTCCATCGCCTTGGCCATGCCCACGATTCCTGGGACGTTCAAGGTGCCACTGCGCAGTCCCTCTTCATGGCCGCCGCCGTAAAGAAGGGGCCGCAGCTGGACCTTGCGGCCGTGCCTGCGGTGAAAGAGAAGCCCAACCCCTTTGGGGCCGTAGAGTTTATGGGCTGAAAAAGAAACCAGATCGGCTGGCGAGGCCGCGAGGCTGACGGGGAATTTGCCGAGGGCTTGGGTCGCGTCGGCCAAGAGAGGAATCTGGGCGTGATGGCAAATTTCAGCGATTTCCCGGATCGGATTGAGGGTGCCCAGTTCGCTGTTCACCCAGACGGCGCAAACAAGACGCGTTTCAGGTCTGATCTTGGCTTTGAGGTCCTCCAAGCGGATGCTGGCTTCTTTCGTTACCTCAAGAAACTCAACCGTGACACCGATTTCTTGCAAAAATCGAAGGGGAGAAAGAATCGACGAATGCTCCACGGGGCTCGACAAAATATGAATCGGCGTCTGCGGCCCCTCGGTGGTGCGGATAAAGTCGACCAGCCCCCGCAATGCCCAGTTGTTGGCTTCCGTCGCGCCTGAGGTGAAAGTGAGTTCGTCGGGTTGGCAAGCTAAAATCCCGGCGATCTTGCGGCGGCAACTTTCGACAGCTTCCTGGGCTTCCCAGCCATAGGGTGAGCTGACGGCGAGCGTGTTGCCAAATCTTTCATTGAAGAAAGGCTCCATCACCCTTTGCACTTCGGGATCGACAGGGGTTGTTGCGTTGTAGTCCAAGTAGATAACTCTTTTCACTCCTATTTGTTTAATGGAACATCGAAGGTGCTGCAAGCAGCTTCGCAGGTGACTTGGTCGGAGCGTGAGCCGGCGGAATGGAGCAAGAATTCATGCCAAAAAAGCGAAAATCAAAAAAATCAAAAAATGGGAATCTTTCGATCTCACCCTTCTTTCACATTGGACCCGGCGAAGCCGAAGACAAGTTTGCGTGGAAGAAGGTCTCTTGCGCCATTCAGGACACTTCAGGAAAGACTTTTTTCTCACTCAAGAATGTGGAGGCGCCTGAGGCTTGGAGTCAGACCGCCGTCGAAATCGCGGCCGCAAAATACTTTCGTCCCGGTGTTGAGACCTCCATCAAACAGCTGGTGAGCCGGGTGAGTGAAACCATCGGGCAAGCGGGCCTGGCGGGAGGATATTTTTCCTCCCGGGGGCAGATGAGGAGCGTGGGCGGCGAAGCCGCCACGTGCAGGATTTTCGAGCAAGAACTCAAGATGTTGCTCTATTCGCAGCGCGCCAGTTTCAATTCCCCCGTCTGGTTTAATTGCGGACTCTGGCAGAAATATAAAATTGACTCCGGAGGTTTGCGCTATGCCTGGGACGAGAAGCGGCAAAAAGTCGTCGAACTGAATAAGGTTTTTGCCCGCCCTCAAGGGTCAGCCTGTTTCATCCAAAGCGTGGAAGACAACCTCGAATCCATCTTTCAACTCGTGATGAACGAAGCCCGAATTTTTAAGTACGGCAGCGGCAGTGGCACCAATTTTTCCAACCTGCGCAGCAAATATGAGCGGCTCTCGGGCGGCGGCCTCAGCTCCGGTGTACTCAGCTTTCTTGATGTTTACGACCGGGCCGCCGCCAGCATTAAGAGCGGCGGAACCACCCGCCGGGCGGCGAAAATGGTGATTCTGGATATTGACCACCCGGAAATTTCCGAATTTATCAAATGGAAAGCCCATGAGGAAGCGAAGGCCAAAGCCTTAATTCGCGCCGGCTTCGAAGGCGGCTTGGATGGCGAGGCCTACCGCACTGTCTCGGGACAGAATGGCAACAATTCGGTGCGCGTGACCGATGCCTTTATGGAGGCCGTGGAAAGAGAAGAAATGTGGTCGTTGCTCGATCGACTTCACGGCCAACCGGTGCGGGAGGTTCCGGCGCGAAAGCTGTGGCGGGAGATCGCCGAGGCCGCGTGGGCTTGCGCTGATCCAGGAATTCAATTTCATGATCGCATCAATGAATGGCACACCTGCTCCCGCTCAGGCCCGATCCGGGCCAGCAATCCGTGCAGCGAATACATGTTTCTCGACAACTCCGCCTGCAACCTGGCGAGTCTCAACCTGCGCAAATTTCTCCTTGCGGATGGGCAGTTTGACTTTGCGGGGTTCGTGCGCGCCAGTCAGATCATATTTTTAGCGCAAGAAATTCTGGTGGATTTTGCAAGTTATCCGACCGCCGCCATTGCCCGGAATAGCCACGACTTTCGGCCCCTCGGCTTGGGATTGGCCGGTCTCGGCAGCTTCTTGATGGAAAAGAACATTCCTTATCACAGCGATAGGGCCAGACAGTGGGGGGCCGCTCTTGCCGCGCTGATGACGGGTGTCGCTTACCAGCTCTCCGGCCAAATCGCCGAACAAAGGGGCCCCTTTGCGGCCTGGCGGGCGAATAAGCGGCCCATGCTGGCGGTTATGAAGAAACATCGTGAGGCCCTCCAACAGATCGATTTTGGCTCGTTGATGGAGATCCCGGCGGATCAGGTGCAGGCCATTTGGGATCAGGTGGTGGATTACGGTTCAAGCGGCGGCTTTCGCAATGCTCAGGCCACCGCCGTCGCGCCGACTGGCACAATTGGTCTGGTGATGGACTCCGAGACGACCGGCATTGAACCTGAATATGCACTTGTGCGCGTGAAAAATCTTGTCGGCGGTGGAGTTCTGGAACTTGTGAGCCGGTCGCTTGAATTGGGACTTCGCAATCTCGCCCGTGGCGTCTGCGGAGGTGCCGACGGAGCCGCCTCGGGCGGCGGAGCTAGTGAGGCCACCGACTTGGGCGGTGCCGCCCACGCTGACTACTCCACTGATCGAATTGGCAAGATCATGGATTGGGTGAAAATTCACGGCACCGTGGCGGGTTGTGATATGATCGATCCTCAGCACCGCGACATCTTCGCGACCGCCCTTGAAATTCCGCCAGAGGGCCACTTGAAAATGATGGCGGCCGTTCAGCCTTTTATCAGCGGCGCCATTTCCAAGACCGTGAATCTCGACGAAAAAACCACGGTTGAGGAGATCGAAGCGCTCCATCGCACGGCTTGGCGGTCGGGGCTGAAATCCATTGCCATTTACCGCCATCTCTCCAAGGG
>PSRN01000146.1 GCA_003176075.1 Bdellovibrio sp. | reverse complement strand
CCTTACTTCGTCTTCCGGCATTTTGTCCCAGTAATTTCCAGGAAAGGCCCGCTTCTGGTTGTTCAGTTGAACCAAGAACCCCGCGATTTTCTTCATATCCTGGGGGAATTCGGGCCCGTCATTGTCGCCTGGAACGCTGGCGTCTTCGTACACCGCGAAAAGGGAATTGGTGCTACGATCTGGTAAGCCGACATCGAAGCAACGACCAGACCAAAACCCTCGCACATCATTGAAAAACGCTGGCTTGGCGGTGCTCTCATCATCAAACTTGTCCGCGATTTGTTGGAACCTGGTCTTGCCATTGTCTACCAATGGCTCTTCAAACGAACCATTCGAACCATTCGAACTGTTTGAAGTTTGCGTTTCAAAGCCGATTAGGTTTCTCTCGGCTGTAGAAAAATCGGGACGAAATTTGGCAACCGGCCTGGCCTGGAGGTTCCAAGACCCAAGCGTGAATAGGATTCCCAAAACATAAACTTTATACGTATTTCTTTTCAAATAGGCCCCCTTCCTAATTAGTTTGGTAGCATGCTGGACATATCATTGGCACGAGTTTTTCAATGTTCGATGATTGAGTCCCGCTCTAATGAGACTCCATTGTTTCCAGTGTTAAGCATTTAGTCAATTGGCTACGCCAAAAAGGAGAACTCGGATGAGGACCTTTTTATTTTCCGTGATATTCTTTAATCTCGGTCCTGTCTTTGCCGGTCCATTCCGAGCGGAGTACAAATCCCTTCAAGAGTTCAAAGAACAAAATTGTACGCTGGAGTTTTTCCTCGACCCCCAACGATGTTTAAATGCCAAGTCCGCTGAAGAATTGACCGAACTTCTGACGGAAAAGAGGATCAAAGCTTGTGACCGAAAACTCGGAGAGGGTCACGCGGATGGTGCGGATGGTGCGGATAGTTTGGTCGAATGTTCAAGACCCTATTACACGAAAATAATCGAAGCTGAAGGTGCTGAAAGAATTTCCAGCTTAAACAAACAAACCGGCAACCTCGTCAAGAGGGCCGGCAAACGGCAGAAACGTCTCGCAGACCACGATGAAGGCGAGAGGAAGAGGGAGAGAGCGAGGGAAGCAGGCCTCCATTAGCAAATCTCGGGCGAACACAAAATCCATGTTGTTTCATCCCTGAAATCAACGGTGTGGATTCAGCCGTGAACACGCCGGCGGAAATTGTCTTGTGTCAACTCTTTCAACAGTGCTAGAGGGTCCTTTCGAACGGCTAATCAATCTCGATTGGCACGTTTTTAGAAAGCTTTTCCAGACGTGAAAACAAAATGGGTCTTCGTTCGTCTTCTCTTTTATATGACCATTGGCGGTTTTTCCTGCGGCTTTTTTGGCTGCTTCAACGAGGACGTCAACCGCGACACCGGAGAACGGCTGACCAAGAATTGGTTTATCAAAGCATCCCCCGTCGATGACCTGTCAAAGTTGGTCGATACACGGTCGGGGACGGGGGGCCTTTTTTGGGCCAGCGGGCACGTTTCTCCGGCGGCCATGCGCCCCTTTCCGATGATCAGGCTGGGGCCTGACACGGCAACGCTCGAAGCCATTTCGAGCTCCTCGGGGTATTATTACGGCGACATGGAAATCCTAGGTTTTTCGCACACCCGTTTTGTCGGCACTGGCATCAAGGAAGGGGGTATTCTGCGCGTGCTTCCGGCCAACTCCGCTCCGGATGTTCTTCATTTGCGGAATTTTCTTCTGCCGATGAATCATGATTTTGAAATCGCCAGACCCGGCTATTACTCTTACGAGAATGCCAAGCGCGGCTTGCAAGTTGAGCTCACCGCCACTCGGCGGGTCGGCGTTCATCGATATCAATTTTCGCGAACATCCGAACCTCACTTGTTCATCGACCTCACCAGTCGACTGGCCAGCTCTCAATTCACCGACCGAACGAAGGTTGCCGGCGGAGTGAAAGATCTCAAGGTCGGGGTCGACAAGGAAAAACAGCTGATCACCGGCTCTTTTGTCCTGCATGACGGAGCCAGCGACCGGGTCGGCGGTGTGGACGTCTTTTTTGCAATGGCGTTGAGTGCCCCCTTCGAGCATCGATTCATCGACGGCTTGGGCAACGTGACTCTCGAAAATTCAATTCGTCGCGGATCCCAAGTCGGTGGCTTCACGGGGCTCGCCGCCCGAGGCGGCTCCGTCGGCCCCTCCGCAGAAGGCAAAACTTACCTGGATCTTTCGTTCAAAGAAAAGACCGTGGTTGTCGCGGTGGGGATCTCTTACACCGACGGCGAAAGGGCCTTGCACAATTTGACCGCGGAGTATTTGTCGCGGGCGGATCACTCGGTCGAAACCCTCAGCCAGGAGGCCCGCGACGAGTGGAACAAGCGATTTCGCACGATCCGCGTGTCTGACACCGACGGAGGCGGCGGCGAAGGCGGCGGCGCCAAACCCGTGGCGGCTTCGCCGCCCACGCTGGGCGTGAACGATGATGTTCGCAAATTCTACAACAACTTCTATCGCACGATGACCATGCCGACCGTCTACTCGGACGCCGGTCAAACTGGCGGAGAAGTCGTGGGCATGGACCACGATTTTTTGCCTGGGAAATTTAGCCCAACGGCCAACCTCTTCACTTACCGCGGCTTTGACCGGAAGAAACAAGCCGCGGCAGACCATGAGTTTTACTCTGACCTTTCCCTTTGGGACACCTTTCGTACCGTACAACCCCTCTACAACCTGGTCGCCAAAAGGGAACAGCTCGACATTGTTCGGTCCATGCTGGATATGGATCGCCAGTCCGGCCGGCTGCCGCGATGGGCGGGTCCGCTGGGTCACGCCGATTCGATGTTGGGTCTGCCGGCCAGCATGGTGATCGTTGAATCCATCTTGAAGAATTTGCCCCTCACTGATGCGGAGATCCAGCAGGCCTTTGCCGCAATGAACCTGCAGGCCTCGGGGGCCGAGACCAACGACAAGAGGCAAAGCCTCGGCAACGAATGCCTCAAGGAAACGCTGACTCTCGGCTACTGCCCGGCGGAAATCGAAGGATCGGTGTCCTACACGCTGGAATACTCCTACGCCGATTTTGCGCACTCCCTGCTCGCGGAAAAGCTGGGCGACAGCAATCGAGCGAGCCAGTACCGGGCGCGGGCGAAGAACTTCACCCACTTGTGGAATGCCAGCGAACAGGCCTTTGTCCCTCGCTTTCGCGACGGTGGATTTGAAACCGATTTCAAACTCAACGAGAATTATTACCTTGGTACAAGCAAGGCCAAAAGGGGCTATTTCGAGGGAAGCCCGAACCAATGGCGGTGGTATGTTCCATACGATCCCGAAACATTGATTTCATTGTTCGGCGGACGCGAGAAATTCGTCGCTCAGCTGTATGAATTTTTCGCCAAATCAAATCCCGAGCTGGGCGCCGCGAATCCAGGCCCTTACTATTGGCATGGCAATGAACCTGACATCGGTTCAGTCTACTTGTTTATCAATGCGGGTCGTCCCGATCTCACCCAGCGGTGGGTGCGCTGGATCTTCAAGAATAAGTATGCTCTCGGATCCAAAGCCACCGACGGGGACGATGATGCGGGAACCCTGTCGGCCTGGTTCGTGCTGTCGTCGCTGGGCTTCTATCCAGTGGCGGGAACGACCCGCTACATGATTGGTTCACCGCTCTTTCAAGAAGCGACTCTCGACTTGGGCGACAATCGAAGCCTTAAAATCGTCGCCAAGGGATCGGATGCCCAAACACCTTATGTCAGATCGGTCAAAATCAACGGTGTGCCCTTGGAAAATCCCTGGTTCGATCACCAACAAATCGGCGACGGCGGCCTGATCGAGTTTGAAATGTCCGCCCAGCCCGTCCCATGGAAAGGACAGCCATGAGAACTTTCGGCTGTATCTCGATCGCGATCATTTCAGTTTCTTGCGCTTCCGGTTGGGCCCAAACCACCCGATCCCCGCCGGACTTGACTCCCGTGGCGGCTCCGCCGCCCGCGCTGAGGGCAAATCAGCTATCCGAATTGTCACAAGCGTCAGCCAACGGGCAAGTCCAGGAGCAAAGAAAGACTCACTGGGATTTTGGTTTCGGCTTTCCGCAAATGTTTTACGGCAAGGCTTCGCGATCCATCGGCGGGGATTTTTCGCTGGGGATCGGCTTTGGCGGAGTCCCCGCCCAACCCTTCGCGCGTGAGCTGCAAGTTCCTTCGCACATGGGATTTAGCGAAGATTATCAAGTGAGTTTTCAGCCTTCGGCCAATATTTTTGTGATGCAGACTGAACTCGCCTATCACTTTTCAGCCCGAAATTCGCTCGCGCTGTCCACTCAATTCCTGTATTTGGACGTCAGCGCCGACTCGCTGGTCCGCGACGTCAGTTCAGGACAATCCACCATGCTGGGGAACATGAATATCCAGGCCCTTGAGCCCATCATCAATATCTCTTACTATCGCAAATTGACGGTGAGTCGTTCGGGCTCTTTGGTGGCGGGCATCGGTGTCAACTTTCTTCTCCGGCCGATCATCACCTCGTCTCTGCGCGGAACCCTTCCTTCCTACGGGAACCTGTCGCCGAACACGCAAGAATCCATCAGCGACGGTTTGAATGAAACGAAAACGGCCGCCGAAGATTACATATCCAAGACTCTTTCACAGTATGCCGTGCTCCCGGCTCTCAGCCTGAGCTGGACCTGGGATTGAAAAAGTGAATTGTGCCATGAGGTGTTCCATGAAGAAGTTTCTTAGAATCGTTTTGCTTTCGGCCGGTTTGCTCATTCAAACGGGTTGCATGACCGCACCGCTCGGCCAAGGAACCTCCGCCCGCAGCCTGGGAAGCGGAAAACTGAGCTTTGATACGAACATAAATATCTATTACGATCCGAACCGTGATCAAGGCACGTACTTTCCAAATGTTCAATTGGGTTACGGCCTTAACGATAACTTGGATTTTCTCGTCCGCACCGAACTTGAGACGGCGACTCTGATCCCCAAGTACTCTTTCATCAATGCCAGTGAGGGGTTCTCATGGGCCGGGGAAGTGGGCTTGAGTTTTATCGGCGGCCGCACGTCTTATATGATCGGCACCCTCATCAGCGCGAAGCTGCGCTCTTGGGAGCCCTACTTGGGCTTGCGTTACAACGTGGTGAATTTTGACTCCACTCAGATTGACACCACTTATTTTCAAATGCCACCCGATCTTCGTTTTACTTTTTTTTCGGCCATCCCCGGCTTTCATTATTGGCTGACGCCAGTGACGGCGGCCGGCGCGGAAATGGTGCTATTGCCACCATCGGATACCGTTCAATTCAAGCGACAGCAGCTCTATACCGTGCAATTCAAGTTTTTGTTTTGACCCCATTACGTTTGGTTTCTGAGGCCAAATGTAAAAATTCCGTTTAGATACTCTGTTAAATCTTCTTGCGGGGGCAAATTCTCGGCTCAAATTCAACAAAATAGTTCAAAGAACTAGAATTCCCCTTTCGGGATTGATGGGAGTCCCTTATAAGGAGGGCATTCGAATCGGGAGGAGTCTTCGAACAAAATGACAAATGATGTCACACTCGAAATGGACGGCACACTTCGGCGCTTCGTCGCGACAACGATGGGGTCAGTCGCCATGTTCGACCGCGACATGAAATATTTGGCGGCCAGCCCCCGCTGGAAGCGAGACTTTGACCTTACGGACCGCGACCTCGTTGGATGCTCCCACTATGAAATTTTCCCTGAAAATACGGAAGAATGGAGGAGTCTTCACCAACGCTCCCTGGACGGTGAAGTGATTCGCATCCAGGGCTTAGAATTCCGCCGCAAAAGCGGTGTCACCCAAGTTTTGAACTGCGAAACAAGGCCCTGGTCCTTGGCTCCGCCGAGGGTGGACGGTATTTTGATTTCCGCCGAAGACATCACCGATCAAATCAAATTGAAAGCATCCGAGGCCAAGTATGAGAACTTGTTAGAGTCAGCCCAGGACGGAATCGTGATCTTCAATGACCAAGGAAAGATCGTCTTGGTCAATCAAAGGATCGTGGACTGGTTTGGCTTTGAAAAGAAAGACCTGATCGGTCAGGATATCGAGATTCTTTT
This sequence comes from Bdellovibrio sp., assembly GCA_003176075.1. Lineage (GTDB taxonomy): Bacteria > Bdellovibrionota > Bdellovibrionia > Bdellovibrionales > Bdellovibrionaceae > PSRN01. The sequence continues at coordinate 10,243 of PSRN01000146.1, read as the reverse complement.
GCCAACGAAATACCGCGCCCACCCCTTCGAAAGGCTCAATGGCAGAACCCACCTCAACATCAAAGTGAACCGAAACGGCTGTGAAATGCCGGCGGATATTTCCTTGAGTTCTTCCAATTCGACCGAAGGAACTCTCGTGACCGCGATTATCCGCGACATGTCTGAGATCCAAAAACGAGAGACCCATCTGGAGTTTTTGGCTTCCTCCGACCAGACCTTGTTTGGAACCATCAATTTTGAAAAGACGGTCTCGAATATCGCGCGCGTCACGGTACCTGCCTTGGCCGACTCGTGCATCGTCCGCATGTTGGAGGGTGAAAAACTCACGGGACTGACGGCCGTGCACCAAAATCCAATGAAACAAAAGCTGTATGAGAGTCTCGCCGTCGATATGAGGCACTTGGATAATCTGCAGGATGAAGTGCGGCAGGTGATCGGGAAGGGGCATCCGCTCGTTATTGAACGCGTGGAAGGTTTTCCTTTCGCGGGTGAACCCAACGCCGACATGAAAATCGTATTGACGACTTACGGAATCAAATCCTTTGTATGGGTCCCCATGCGGTATCAGGGGCAAATTGTCGGCATGGTCAGCTTTATGATTGACGAATCTGACCGGCAGTTTGCGAGCACCGATGCCGTGTTTTTAGAGGCCGTGGCGGCACGCATAGCGATGTCCATTGAGAACGCGCGACTCTACAACGAAATCCAAAAGGCGGTTCGTGCCAGGGAAGATATTCTTGCGATGACCACGCACGACCTTAAGAATCCGGTGGCGGCGATTCGCCTTTCAACCCATCTTATGGCGCGTGCCGAGAGTTTGACCGCCGCTGAAATTCAGGAGTTTTGCGGACGGATCGATCGTTCGGCGACTCAAATGCAGATCCTCATCTCTGATTTGGTTGATCTTTCCCGGCTGCAGAAAGGAACTTTCTCGGTCGATCCTTCCAGCCATCCGCTTGCGGCGTTGATGGAGACAACCCTGGAACCCCTGAAACTCCAGGCTCAGGCCCGCGGGCAGGTGTTGACTTTAGATGTGCCAGACGACCTGGGACCTGTTTTGTGTGACACCAATCGGCTCGGCCACGCCATATCCAATATTGTTGGCAACGCCATCAAATTCGCGCCCTGCGGGGGTTTCATCGAAATAAAAGCCGAAAATGCGAATCAGGACGCGGTTGGAGCGGTGGGCGCGGTGCTGATTTCCGTGAGGGATAATGGTCCGGGTATTCCGGCTGACCAGTTACAAAGAGTATTTGATCAGTATTGGCAGCTTCCATCCGCAAGCAACATGGGGAGCGGCCTTGGCCTGTTTATCGCCAAAGGGATCGTGGAGTCCCATGGCGGAAAGATCTGGGCAGAGAGCATCGTCGGCCAGGGATCGACGTTTTTTTTCACCATTCCAAGGGCCAAGGAAGATCCGAAATCTTCGGTGGCGGCCAGGCCTCCCCACCTCAGCCTGACCCATCCTGAACTCAACGGCCTACGTATCATGCTGGTGGACGATTCCGAGGACCTTCAGGCCCTGATGAAAACCCTCCTGCGAAGGATGGGAGCGATCGTTTTTAGCGCCGGTTCCGTTCACGAAGCGAAGATGAGACTCGCGTATCCACTCTGGCCCCAGTTGATCTTGTCAGACATTGAAATGCCTGGAGAAACGGGCTTTGATTTGCTCCGACATGTGCAAAATGAAAAGATCAATGTGCCTGTTATCGCCGTGACTGGCCACGAACGACTGGATGACCTGAAGAAAATCGACGAGGCCGGCTTCGCGGGGAGAATTCCGAAACCTTGTGAGCCGGAACAGACTTTCCAGATCATTAAGAACGTTCTCATCCATTCAAGACTGGAAAACCGGAGCTCGGCAAGGGCCTGATGCGCGAAACCCCTAAGTTAGTGGACAACTGGAATTTGTCCCGATAGTGTTTTCCAATTATCAACCATTCAACGAAAAGGATCTTCGATGAACCTGCGAAACACAATGTCAATTTTGGTTTCCTACAGTATGGCTTCCTTCAGTATGGCGAGCGCCCAGGCGGCACCACGCCCGGCGAGCAGCGTATCGACGACTCGGGCTGCGCAGGTAACGACGGAGAATTTGACCGAAGGCCTCAGGGCCTCGCTGGTGATTCCCACCTGGGAAATGAATCTGGATATTTCGGGGAGACAAAAAGCCAAGGGAAACTCAGGCGGCCGGGAGACCGCTGACAGTTCCCTGGGCATCGGCATCGGTTACGCCAAGCTTCCGATTCGGGATATCGGTTACTTGGCCAACGCCAGCTTTCTTCAGTCCAACATTCAAAGCACCACTTTTCAATTTATTCGCATCGATGGCAACGCAACTTATGGAATCAACAAGACTGTGTATTTGAAGAGCGGATTGAACCTCACCAAGATGGTGCGCGGACCTATCAACGATAAATTTGAACCTGGACTCGGCTATCAACTGGGTGCGGGATTTCAAGTCACTCAGAGGATCAGCGCCGACCTGACCTACGGGCAGAGCACCGAGACGGCGACCACCCAAGGCAGCACGTACAAGCTGATGGTTTCTGGCTTCGAGGTGGCGGTCAACGGAAGCTTTTGAGTTCAGGCCGCCTCACGATTTCGATCACGATTTTGACCGTGCCGTCTCGACCTTCGTCGGGCACGGATCAAATTTGCGGAGGTGCCGAAGCACCGACTTGAGTGACTGGCGAACGATCGAGCCACAAGCCCCGTCTTGATTTGCCAGTCTTGATTTGCCAGTCTTAAATGGGCAGCGGCAGAATACCCTAGGGCCTGTCCTCATCTTGTCAGTCAAAATGACGATACGCCCTGAGTAGGCGCCGACGGAGCCGCCTTAGGCGGCGGATCTTGGAAAGGCACCAGCTTAGTTAGAGGGTGTTTGAAAGCGCGCCAACGGGGGCCATAATGGGGACGATTCAAACCAACGATGCGACCCGCACGACTTTCGCCGTTACGTTTATCTCGTTTGTTCTATTTTTTTCCAGCCTATCAAAGGCCGTTGATTTGGATTCGGACTTCGAAGGCATGTATCAAATTGAAGTGAGCTGCGGAAAGCGCAACCTTCGCTGTAACCCCGAACGCGTCCGTCTTCTCGATCGCCTCACCATTGCGAGCTCCGGCCAACAATTCGGTTTAACGGTCACGTTTTCGTCAAAGGCCGTGGGCGCCGTCATTCAAACCGTTTTTCATGCCGAAGTCGGGCCGGACGCGCTTCATATTTCAGGATCTGCGAAACCGATGTCCAGCGAACACCCCATTTTGATCTCTTACTTTGATTTCACTCTGAATCAACGAACAGGAGACATCACCGGCACTTTGATCGATCCCGTGGTTTCGTCCCCCTATCACTTTCGCGGTCGTCGCGAAAAAGTGGCTGGCGACATTGAGCGGGGAAGCGCTCCCGGCCGACTGGCGGCTCAGCAAATCGCCGGAACTTACCATGGCAAGATTGGCACCACCTCAGGAAGCCTCATTGTCACGGTGCTGCCGACGGGCGCTCTGGTGGGGAGTTTTTCTGGCGACGAAAAAATCGACGGTGGTCCATTGGTGGGGTTCTATTATTTTTCCGGAACCGTGGAACCCGCCAAAGGGCTTCTCCACCTGAATTTTTTGAATCCGCGGTTTTTCACGACCGGCAAGCTGCTCATGGCTTATCACGTGCCGAAATCCGGCGAACCCCAGTTCGCGGGATTTCAGTATACGGCCTTTGCCGCCAGCGACGCGGTTTTTGTCAAAGTACCTGAAACAAATGAGAGTTAGAGCCGTTTCACCGCCGCATTGTTAGATTTCCTTCGGCGTCGCGGTTGAACTGTCATTTTTACAGAAGATCTTTTCAGGCCGGCGTTTCCTGAGGCCAAAGATCAGTACGGAATTGCGGAGGAAGGGGTGGAATTACTGATAAAACAGATTAAGACCGTAGATCCAGTAGGGACCTATGATGCGGCTCCAGAGGCCGCCCGATACAAAGCCTCAGCCATCGGCCACGGCGGGCGAAGTTTTATACTCTTTTTTGATAATCCCGGCGTCAGAGAACTCGATCTACTTCATATCGTGCCCTCCAATTGAAGGGTTGGTTCAGCCAACAAACTCGCGTGAAAAACTCTTAACTAGGACATCGCATCCTCCGGTGCTAAAGCCTTTTCATATGAGTCGAGCAATCGAATTCCCAGCGCTTATCCTGCTAATAGCTTTATTTGCCATAACCAGCCGAGCACAAATGCCCTGTCACGAGGTCCATCGGATCGAAATTCCGGTCGCGGTTTATCTGAATACGCTTTTGGCGGCGGAGCAGAACGCTGGGGGGCAGCGCGATTCTGCTCATACTGAAACAGCCACATTCCGGGTCTATGGGTGGAGCGATGGAAGTCCTTTACCATTCGCGGAATTCAGGTTGGCGGGATCACCGGGAGCTATCGCATCCGTTATTCGAGCAGTTGCCGGATTCCTGGATACCAACGAAAAGATCTATCACGTGCCTAAAGAGACTCCTCAAGAACCGTCCAAAGAGCCCCCTGAGTCTGCTGATCGGATAGTGCAAACTCAAAAGGCGGCAATTCCTTCGATGGAAATTTCCGAGTGGTCCGGGACGGCCAATGGCCTTCCTCCAGGTTTTACACGGATTAGCGACTCATCGGGCGGCGAGTTTCATTTGAGTATTTCGAATCCCATTCTGTTGTTAACCAGTGATGGGAAGAATCGCGTCGCTGTCCTTTCTGGAGAATTTTTCGAACGTCATTTTTTTTCACAAATCTTCGAAGAGCTGAATTCACGAGGTCTTAAATTCGCGCTTCCTGTGCTGGATTCATTGCAAGTCCTGAAGCACCCCCGCGGAACCACAAAACCGCAGTCCTTGGCGATTTTCCAGGGAGATGAGGGAGTGAGCCGCATGACTGACCTCATCAAAGGCGAGACAGCCAAGTTGTTTATAATAGACAGTTCGCCACGGGAATCCGTGATCATTGCACCTTTGAATTTGTATGACGAAGAGACTGCCCTAAGGAATCTGTTTCGGGGAATCTTTGGGAGTGGTGGAGGCGGTGCGAGTGGCAAATCCGAATAGCCCCATCGGCTCCTCCACTGCCCATCGCTTCACCTCTACCGCTTGAGAGTCTACTGCTTGAGCAGAGCTGCGATGACTGAAGGGACAGTTTCGTCTGCCGGCGGCACAGGCCCCAAAGCAAAGTTAGTGCTCCCACTGGATTTGTTGTAAACAACAGCCAAGGCCTTGCGATCGACCACCGTGCCCGACGTATTTACGATCTCAAACATGACCACCACATCAATGACTGAGCAATCAGGAGTGGCACATTGAGTGCTGGCGTACATTCGCGGTTCGTCGGGCTGGGTTTCAATCGCAACTTGCGAAGCCAAAGCCGGGTCTTGGAAAGCCTGGAATTTAAATTGTTTTTCTCTTGTTGAATTTCCAGAGCCGGTGAAATCAAACAGCATCTGACCATCGGCGACAGAACGCTGATCTTTATTTCCATTCGAGGCATTAATTCTGACGCGACTGATGGTGATTTGTCCCGTGGATTTACCATTGGCATCGGTCGATGTGTTGATGGGGGCGATTCCGTGGACGGTGCCCGTCAGATTCACCGAAGTGACCGCCGATGCGCCCACCGGTGAGTCTGGAATTTCAAGGACCTTAAACGCAGGTTTGCAGGCCGCAAGGGCCCCCATAATTAACAGAGAAAGGGCTGGTCCAAAGTACATGTGGCTTCTCGTTTGGCCCATTGCTCGGTTTGCTGCTCGGTTTGCTGCTTGCCTTGCTGATCGGATCATGATTTCTCCCCTTCGTTGTTCTTCTTGTTGTTCGAGTTGTTCTCAGCGTTGCTGTTCTGGCAATTTACTCACCAGCCACCTTCCGTCAACCACACAGGCAAACCCTGTGCCACTTCGAGACAGCGTCCGCGGGCAAGCTCCGTTATCCCCTGGTCACGGGTCAAGCTTCAGCGTTGAAGTAATTATATGAAAAGCTCCAAACTGCGGCCCACACTGACCTAAAGCCCGGGAAACACGGCATTCCTTAAGGGAGGGGCGAAGAATGTCGATGGGATAACTGGGGAAAACTATCACCATGGCGTTTCACTACGAACAACACAAGAACCATCAAGACAGCGGGAGTTTCTGGACTTCCTACTCCGACTTATTTCTCGGGATGAGCGTAATCTTTCTGCTGCTTTACGTGACGACGAGTTTAAGGACAGGCACCGACGGCTACAGGGCGGCGATGGAAAATCGAAGGCTCACGCAAAAAGTGGAAGATCTCGAAAACCAACTTAAGACCTACGATTCAATTCGAAAGAGCTATCTGCAAAGCGAAGCCTCAAAGGACGAAACGCAAATTTACAATGAACTGATGGATAAATTGACCCTCCTCAAAGAGGAAACAAAGGAAGAAAAGCTCAAGTTGCGCCGGGCGGCCAACGATAACGCCAAAAAAGAAGAGGCACTCAATCAGTACCAGCAAATGATCAGAAATGTGATCAACGCGAATGTCATGGCAAAGACGAAAATTCGAACCCGCGAGCAGGTGATCACAGATCAAGACGCCGAAATCACCGGTCAAGCGCAAGAAATCAACGACCTAAAAGTAGACGTCGCAAAGAAACAAGATGCGATCGACGATGCCGAAAACAAACTTAAAGAGCAGTTGGCTCAGCTGAAGGCCTCCTATAAGGCTCATCGTGTAACCCAGGCGGTCTATGAAAATAAGGTCAAGGCCCTGAAGGCACAAAGCGAGAGCACGATCGCCTCTTTGGAGGGACAGATTGAAACCACCGAGAACGAGATCAAGCGCAAGTCCGCCGAATTGAACGCGACAAAAAACCTATTGGCTACGACGGAAGTGCAAAAGCAAGCCCTGGCTGGAGAGAAGGCGGCCCTGCTGGGTGAAAAAACGGCTTTAGAAGAAAAGACCGCGGCTCTCGCGGGTGAAAGAGCCGCCCTGCAAGGAAGGAACGCGGCCCTCGCGGGTGAAAGAGCTGCCTTGCAAGGAAAGAATGCGGCTCTTCAAGGTGAAAATGCGTCCCTGCAAGGGGCAAATGAGTCACTCCAGGGAGATATTGAGTCTCTGCAAGGCAAGAACGCGGCTCTCCGAGCACAAAAGCAATTCCTCGAGGGTGAAAAAAGCGCGCTGGGAGGCAAACTCAAGGATACCGAAGGACTCCTTGCCAAAGCACAGGCCGAACGGGACGCCCGCCGGCGGATCGCGAAAGACATCATAGATTCATTTCAAAAGGCGGGCGTGAACGCGAAAGTCGATCCGATGACGGGGGAAGTGGAAATCAACTTTGGCGATTCTTACTTCGACAACGACTCGGCGAGATTGAAGGATCAAATGAAAGAGATTTTGCGAAGAGCTATGCCAGCCTATTCCAAATCCCTGCTTGGCGACCCAAAATTGGCAAAGAAGATATCGTCCGTGGAGATCATCGGTTTTGCTTCTCCGACCTTTCAGGGAAAGTACGTGGATCCGAACAATCTGAGTCCGGAGGGTCGAAGGGCCGTGGATTACAATTTGGATCTCAGCTACCAACGCGCGAAATCCATGTTTCAATTCGTATTTGACGAAAGGAATCTGAAATTCAATTACCAAAAAGAACTGTTGCCGCTCATCAAAGTCACGGGCCGAAGTTTTCTGGCTGAATCCATCAGCCGAAATCCCGCGGACACCGGCAATGATTTTTGCGAAACACATGATTGTAGGCGAGCCCAACGGGTATTGATCCGCTTCAACGTGGACGAAAAACAATAGGAGATGGATTCATGGAACAGACATTGCCGATGGCGCAAGTGACACCCCCACGGGGGATCGCGGATCTTGTTTTGCTCTTGCTTCCTGCGGTCATGGTGACCTTTTTCCTGGTCTCTGTATTCCTTCGGTGGGCCATTTACTACACGGTGAAGCGCCACGAGTGGTTCGCCCGCGAATTTGAAAAGCGGGTTTCTCACTTTATTGAGCAGGAAATTCCGGGAAATCCCTCCCAAGCTTCATTTTACGTTCTCACCAAGCGGGTCCTTGAAAGAACGTTTTACGAAGTATTTGAAATGCGCGACCGCCTTCGTCGCCGCCGCAATGATGGCGTGATGTCCCTCACTGATCGCATTTTCCTGGTCCGGCAAGGTGCCGCCTGGATGATCAAAGACCTTTTGCGACAACTCAAATTTCTCAAATGGAACTCTGAAGCCCCCCAGCTGCAGCAAATCACACGGGCCACCATTCATCAGAACCCCTGTTTCAACCGGGTGTTCGGCCTGTTTCCCATGGGAGCCACGAATGATCTGATTTCCCTGGCCCCGGGTCTGTTCGTGGTCACTGGAATTCTCGGCACTTTTCTCGGGATCGCGAAAGGACTGCCCACGTTGAGCGGGATGAACCTCAGTGACCTGGATACGTCGAAGCTGATCATGGACCGGTTCCTGTCTGAAATCGCCTTTGCCATGCACAGCTCGATCCTGGGGATTAGCTTTTCCTTGATTATGCATTTTTACAACACGATTTTCTCGCCTGAGCGCGCTTTTGTATCCCTCGTCGATCGGTTTGAGGCCTGCCTGGATTTGATCTGGAACCGGGCCGACAACAATGATTTTCCGTCGCAAGACTCGCGTTTCGCCGATTTGAAAGACCCGACGGAAGCTCTCGCATCCGAGGCTATCCAGCAGGAAATCAATAAGAAAAGCCACTCCGGAAAAAACGAGCGGATCGGAAAGGCGTCGTAAGAATGACTTACGAATGAGCGAATGATGGGTGAAGAGCTTCAAACTGTCGCCGTGAATGTCACCAGCAACGAAGGGCAGCGCCGTTTTGTCGTGAAGGAGTCCTCATTCGCCGTGGGTCGTTCATTGGATTGCACCGTTCGCTTTGACGACTTCAACATCAGTCGAACCCACCTGCGGATTCGCCATGCCAACGGGCAGATCTTTATCATCGATCAGAAATCCGCGAATGGCACCTTCGTCAACGGCACGAAGATTCCTGAAATGACTCCGATCGCCATTATTCCCACGGACAAGATCGTTCTCGGGAATTCAAATATCACGCTGGCCTTGGAACTCGTCAATGGCGCTGAACACCGCGGCCGGGAAGGTTCACCTCTTGCCAAGATCCGTGAGACTTCAGTTATTTCCCATGCCCTTGAAATCGATAAAGCTGATAAGTTTGATAAAGCCCAAAAAATTGATAAGGCCGATAAATTGGATAAGGCCGAAAAGTCTGATAAGTCTGATAAGGCCGAAAAGTCCGATAGGGCTGATAAGTCCGGCAAGTCCGAAAAGTCCAATCGAGTTGATAAGACGGAAAATATCGCCAAAAACGCTGACCTGAATGAAATTTCTGAAAAAGCCTCTCATTTCGAGGAATCGCCAGGGTCCAACTCGGAAGGCACGGAAATAATCATAACGCCAGCCGCGACTCTTGTCGCTGAAGCTCGCAAACAGGCCGCCCAGATCGTCTTTGAGGCCGAAACAAAGGCCTACGAGGCCAGCCAGACGATTTTGAAAAACGCCGAAGAAAACCGAAAGCGCGCCGACAGCGAGGCCCAACTCATTCTTGAAAAGGCCGGCCAAGAGCTTGAAAAGGCCCAGCAACAGGCGCTCGCCCATCAGGAGGAAAGTTTTCGTATTGGTAAGGAGTTGCTCGCCGATGCGAAAAAGCGGGCCGAAGAACTCAAAGAGCGAATGATTCAGGATGCTAAGAAAGCGGCGATCACCGAAATCGAGGAAAAGCACGGCCATTTGATCAGGGAGAATTCCCGCCGTGAGCAGGAACTCGCGCAAAAGACAGCTGAGATGGCCCATGTTCGGGGAGACGCCGACCGTTTGAAAGTCAACGCCGAAAATCTCAAAGCCCGCACCCTTCAAATGGAGGAGCAGCAAACCAACCTGCAAACTCACATCGCCAACCTTGAACGCCAAAGCGAAGAAATCCAATCGACCATGCGAAAACTGGCGATGAAGCGGCAGACGATGACAGATGAACTTCATCAATTCGCGCGGCAGCGAACGGACTCCGAGAAAAACCTGCAGCATGAACTTTTTGAACTGAAGAAAAAATATGAAGGTGAATTTCGCAAAGTCGAGGAAGGGTCAAACCAGAAAATTCAGGCCTTTATTGAGGACGAAACCAAAAGAATTCAAGCTTTGAGCCGCCAAATGATGGACGAGTTGACCCGGACTCAGGAATCGTTTTCAAACCAAATTCATAAGGATCTTTGGATTCTCCTGCTGGGCGAGG
>PSRN01000195.1 GCA_003176075.1 Bdellovibrio sp. | reverse complement strand
TCGCATCATCAAAGCGGTGCGCGAGCCCGAGACCGGAGCTATTCAAGAAACGCCGGTGGCGGAGGGGCGACCCATCATCAGCCGTGAAACGGCCCAGGCGCTGCGCTCGATGTTGGCGGGAGCGACGGGGCCCCAGGGCACGGGATTCAATGCGCGGGTCGAGGGTTTTCCCGTGGCTGGGAAGACGGGGACGGCGCAGAAGGCGGCGTCCAGCGGGCGCGGTTACATCGATGGGGCTTACATTTCAAGCTTCGCCGGATTTTTGCCCGCGCAGAATCCAAAGTACGTGATCTTTATTGTCGTTGATCATCCGAAGAACCGCTCCTATTACGGAGCGCAAGTGGCGGCTCCGGTTTTTTCCCGCATCGCCAGTTTCATCACGCGCTTGGAGGGTTGGGCGCCGGTTCTTCTCGCCGAAAAAAATCTGGTTCATATTCCGAAAGGAGAGCCTGCAACCTCCACCGCCAGCGGTCCGCCGCGAACGATTTCGATGGTTGACGCCGGCGAAGGGCTGCGCGTGCCGCAATTTCGCAACTGGACGGCGCGTGAAGTTTTGCGGTCTCTCGAGGGACGTAAAATCGACGTTCGAGTGGTGGGTTCAGGAGTGGTTCACGAGACCCTGCCGGCGGCTGGCTCCGACTGGGGAAAAGCAAAGTATCTGACGCTGTTTTTGCGCCCGCGACTGATGCCGCCACCCACGCTGGCGCCCCAGCGGCCCCCCGAACCTCCCGACCCTCCCCCGCCAGCGGTTGATCCGCTGCTTTTGTAAAAGGGGTTGCCTACTTTTTGGATTTTTTGGATTTGTCGCGGGAGTCTCCCTTCCACGGAGCCCCTGGCAATCGCGCAATCAACAGTTTTCTAACCCGATCCTCGGAAGTCTCCCAGAGAACGGCAGGGGTATCGGGCCGGAGTAAAGGGGTAAGGTCTTCTAGGAACGCCGGATCTTTCATTTTTCCGGAAAGGTTCGCTTCAAACTGCGCCCGGGTTACTGACGCCCCCTCGTGATCGAGATATCGGCGAAAACACTGAACGACTTTGTCCTGATCGAGGCCGGCGAATCGTTCAAGCGCCATTGCGATATCGAATAAATCACGCCCTTTCTTTCTTTGGTAGAGCGCGCGAAATTTCGTACCAAGGATCTCCTCTACCGCATAAGTGAGGATATTGGCCTTTCCAGAAAACCATAGGCTGCGAGTTTCAAAATGGCGGTTTTCAAGGTTGAACACCGAAAAATTTTCTCCGGTATTCACCTCAATTTTAAGGCGCATCGGTTGGCTGGGCGGGGTTTCCGATTGGTAATGATAAACAAGAGTAAATCTATCCTTTTTGCGGCCCCTTCTCGGTTCTCCGAGCCAAGGATCGAGATGTTTGCGGAGTGAATCCAAGGCCGATCCAATCGGACCATGCCGGAGTTGAACAAGATCAATGTCTTCAGAATATCTCAGCGGAGCGTCCAAGAATAACTTTTGAAGAGCCGTTCCACCTCGAAACGCAAAGGCCTTTGAGAGGAAAGGATCGTTTGTAGATGTGAATCAAGGCTCGGCTGATTATCAAATCCTGTTCCACCTGCGCCGGTTCGGCCCACGGTGCGAACTGGGTCCACTCACGAATGGCATTTTGCGGAATCATAAATCTGGCTCCACGGATTCATTGATGATGAGTCGCCATCTATTATTTCTCGTGGGCCGCTTAAACGGTGGCGATTTCCAGTTAGGGCGGAGATAGGTAAAGGTCGGATTGCATTTTTCCAGCCAGGAATGAAGCTCCCTGGTCAGCTTCCCATTTTCTGCGTCCGTGGCAAAGGTATCCAGAAGATAGCCCACCCGCTGGGCAGCGGTAATTTCCCCGGAGGCTTGGGCGGCGGCGCGGAGCCGTATTGGATCGAGCTTTTCGGCTAACTCAATCAACACTGTGGCTACGTTGGAGAGATGGCCTGAACGATTTGCGTATTGAAGTAGATCAAACGCCGTCGCCTCGGGTGTCGACACTTGGATGTCACCAAACGGGGTGCGAATTGCTTGAATCTGCGTGCGTTCCAGCCATTTCTTAGTGAGAAAATTGATCTTGGCTCGTCCGGCTCGAATCGGGCGAAGGGGACGGTTCGTCACTACCTGATATTCTTGAGGTGACTGGTGGGCAGCACCAAAATATGCAGCGGCGGACAAAAGCCCCACGTAATAGGGCTGCCCCTGGAATTTCATGAGGTCATTGATAAACCACGACACAGGCGGTGCGCCCGCCGATCTGAATTCAGCGGGAACGATCACAAAAAATCCACGAGAAGGGTGAATCAATCGTCTCTTTCCAATGAGTCGCTCCGCCGCGCGGTTGAAGGCTATCTGGGAAAGCGGAAGGACCTTTTGTGCGTCGACCTTAGTAAAGGTCAGGCACCCTTTGTCTTGTAGCGTTTCTATAAATTCGCTAAGGCGAGAGGTCTTGGCTTTCATAATTATATTGTCATAAAGTACCAAATATCAGTACATTATGCAAATGTAACAAAATTAAAAAACGACATAAACTGTCGCTTTATGCAATCAATGCCGCCATATTGTGGCTTATTTTGATTCATCAACGGGACCAGCGACATCAAGTATTGCACTGGGACTGGTTGTACCCACACCGACGTTGCAAAAATTCGATTGACCAAATTGAATCAATGATTCATTATGGTCAAGTATGTGGATTAACAGGGATTTTTTAGATAATTGGGATCCAAATCAGAGTCTTGAAGCCGTATTGCTGCGGGGACCACGCCAAATCGGCAAGAGTTCGATGCTGCTAAAAATGACTCCGGTTCCGCGCTCAAAGATCTTCCTTGATGACCCTAATGAGCAGAGTCGAGCCGCCCAGGACCCTGAATTCGTGACTTCACAGCTTTCACTTCTCACCCTGATCGATGAAATTCAAAGGGCCCCGGAGCTGCTCTTTTCAATTAAAAAAATATTGATCAACAGCGCCGGGATCGGCTTGAAGCCAATATCGCGACGATGCCGGCGGCATACCGTTTGACCGGATCGAATCAAACTGAAATCGATCGCGCATTGCGCGAAACCCTGGCGGGTCGGATCAGTATATTCCGCATTCACGGTCTATCTGTTCATGAGATCTGGAGTCTCGATTCGAAAATTGATCTCAAGGAAATTCTTTTCCGTGGTGGATTCCCGGAGCTGTGGGTTCGGCCGGAACTTAACGCGATTTCATTTATCAATGATTACTACTCAACCTTTATTGAAAAGGATATCGCACGAACAGCCGGAATCGAAAAGCTGTCCGCCTTTTCCGCGACACTCCGCCTGCTCGCCGCTCGCGTGGGAGAATTGCTCAATTTTGAATCCATCGGGAGTGATGCCGGCGTCACCGGAAAATCTGTAAAGGATTGGGTCTCACTCTTGGAGCACAACGGGATTGTTTACATTTTCAAACCCTATCACTCGAATTTGAACAAACGCTTAATCAAGATGCCTAAGGCCTATTTTATGGATACTGGCATTGGCGTTCGTTTGCAGGCTCATCAGGAGAAGGACACTATTTTGAGTTCTCCTCAGGCCGGACATTTATTTGAGAGCTTGGTGGTCGCTGAGGCCATTAAGACCAGGGATCATTTTGGGAAGAACTGGGATTTGCATTTTTGGCGCACCAAGGAAAAGGAAGAAATTGATCTGGTTGTGGAATCTGAAAAGGGAATGACTCTTGCGCAAATCAAGCTTGGATCCGCAAAAGGAGGCGAAATCCCAGTACCTCCAGCTTTGGCTGCGACAAAAAAATAAGGGCTGACCGTACGTCAGGAACAAAGTTGAGCCAATTCTTTATGAACGGCGAGGAGTGGGACCACGCGAGATTTTTCAAATTCGAATGATTCCGAAGTTGGTGCTATCACCCAGTTTGCCACGACGTTCAAGCTAAGGCTTCTCAGCAAATCGATCTGCTGTCTTGTGAAGTCGACGGGAGTAGACTTCATTTCCGCCGCCAACCATCGATTGTTCGGCAGGCGAACCAGAAAGTCGATCTCCACCTTTTCTTTGGAGCGAAGAAAATAGACATCGGAGACCTCGCCGCGATTTGAGAAAAAACGGCTAATCTCGATCAGTCCGATATTTTCCAGTAGGTGACCGAAAAGAGGGCTGGTGAAAAGCGGGTTGTATTCTGTCCATCCCTGAAGGCGACTGGCAAGCCCAACATCCTCAAAATAAATCTTAGGCGTTTTGATCAGTCTTTGATTGAGATTTGTGAAATAGGGCAGAAGCACGCGTACAATCGCGTTCTGCTGAAGTTTTGCAATCCAAGATTGAACGGTCGAGGTCTCAACACCAACGTTTTTCGCGATGTCAGAGGCGTTGAAGAGCTGGCCAATGCGGCCGGCGGCAAGAGCGGTCGTTTTTACAAACGCGGCTCTTCTCTCGATTCCTGCCGCAGCGACGATGTCTTTTTCAATGAAGGTTGATATCAGTTCATTGATATAGCGGGTTGGCGGCATTTCGGGATTGGCATGAAGTTCAGGCCATCCTCCCTTCAGCATAATCTTGGATAAATTCAATTCGCCAATTTCGTGCACCGATAGCGTATTCAGATCAAAATAACTTGCTCGACCCGCCAGAGATTCCTGTACCGCTCGATCAAGCAATGTTTGATTTGATCCTGTAATCCAAATGTCGATCTCTTTCGACTCGAGGTTTCTTCTTTTCTTGCTTCGAAAGTCATCTACTCTGCGCTTCAATTCCGGGAACAGCTCTGGCGCCAAGGTTGCCTCGTCGAGGACGATCGGCTGCGCAAATTGATCCAGGAACAACCGAGGATTTTCCTGAGCGCGTTGCCGGGTTTGAAAGTCGTCCAGCTGCACGATCAAGTATTTTCCGCCATGCTCCAGCAAAGAGGTCTTTCCCACCTGTCTCGGTCCCTTTAGCACCTTGACAGGGTGAGCCTTTTCCTGCCTCAAAGAGCTTAAGAAATATTCAAAATCTCTTTTAATCCACATACTTGGCCATTATTCAATGAGAGACTAAATTAGTCAATGAAAGTGCATGAGAAAATTAAGAGCATTTCACTTTAGAACTACTAAAGAATTGGATAACCCTTCGCGCTGGCCACGGCGTTCAGATAAAACCCGAAAATGTCGTTTGCGTTCACGGTGGTGATCCAGCTGGTTAATGTCGTTGAATGAATCGCCGTGCCACTGGAGATGGCTGGCATCGCGGATCCGGGGATGGTGTTCGCAACCGTCGGTATTGCTGTCCCTGTGGTGACCTTCCAAAGATCCACAGTGGCTGTTCCTGTATCCACAGTGATATTCCAAGCTGATGTCGTGCAGGCAAACGGCACTGTGTAGTAGGCGAGTCGACCCGTGGAAAGCACCGATCCGGCACCGTCGAAAACATAACCAATCGAGCCCACCCGGTTATTGGTTGGAAGGGCGCCCGACGGTATATTCGTCAAACTGGCGCCACTGCCACTGAAGACGGTCGCCGCTACCGTGCCGTTGACCTGCAAGGCCGACGTGGGCGACTTCGTCCCGATACCGACGTTTCCTGACGCCAAGTCCGGCAAATATTTGTACACATTCATTTGACGATCGTAA
>PSRN01000213.1 GCA_003176075.1 Bdellovibrio sp. | reverse complement strand
TTATGGCAAAGTCACAACGTCGTTCGCCGCACGTTTACTTTCAATCTCCGCTGCTTTCACCTCGATGGCCTTAATAAATAGAGCAAGGGTCCAACTTTCCGGCAAACCTAGAAACTCAGCAGGTACAGTCAGAGTGCTAAATCCCAGCACTCGGTAAAACTTGTACAAGTCCTTTGCCGATTCCGCTATCACGCTTAATTGTTGGTTATCATAAAGGGCGTTTTCAACCGTGCCAGCAATAAGGCCCAAGAGACAAAGTTCAGCGAAGTCAGTCGTCCGTGGGTCATTTTTCCAATCGGTTAATCGTTTTCTTAGCACCTTAAATTCCTTTACAGACATCGACAAATCCTCAAAACCAAACTTTTTGACAGCTGCGAAAGCTAAGCCTCGCGCCAAAGCCAGGGCCATTTCTCCGTGAAAATATTTAATAAACTCGCGTGCGATCTCGTGCACGTGGCGCCCGTCCAAAACCGCCAGAGTCAGAAGTTTCTCCACGGCGTTCTTCTGGGCAGGCAAGGCCAATAAGTGACGGTCCTGGCCAGATTTAAAATCACTCGCCAGCCTTTCAATAAGCGACGGCAACAGTTGACGCAAAAGATCCGAATTGAATTTTCGATCCAGATCCGAAAGAACCTGAATGGAATCCGCAATCCCGTTCTTTCCGATAGTGCCACGTTCGGAATATTCGCGGATCGCGACAAAAGCATACTTCGCTCCCCAACTCACGGGACGCATTTCAGCCGCGACTTCACTCGACCTGTCGCCTGCCCGTACGGCACTCTTGCTGACTTGGTTGCATTGAATGAGTTGGGAGGACATGGCTTGCAAAGAAAAGGGACAAACGACACAGATGGCGAGCGGAGCAAGGAGGATTTTCTTCATGGCGGCCGTTATACTTGATCAGGCCGCGCTTCCAAACGAAAAAAACATGCCAAACTTATGAATATGTATTATCGGCTTTCAGCGTGGGCGGCGCTGCCCAAGTCGGTGCCTCCGGCACCTCCGCAGACGCCACGGGTTTCATTATTGCCCGACTTAAAAGGCTTGGGAAAGCAGCCAAACAAGGTCAATACAAAGTCAATTTGAACTTTTAGCAAAATTACCGGAGACCAAACCTTGGATGAAAAGTAAAATCAATCTTCTGAGCATTGCCATTCCTTCCCTCGGCTATTTTGTCGATATCTATGACCTTCTCCTCTTTGGCATCGTCCGAGTGCCCTCACTGGTGTCCATTGGCGTGCCTGAGAGTGAAACCATGACGGTGGGAGTTCGCCTCTTAAATATGCAGCTGGTGGGCATGCTCTTGGGAGGAGTTCTTTGGGGCGTCATGGGCGATCGCCGGGGCAGAAAAAGCGTTCTTTTCGGCTCAATCCTTCTTTACTCGCTTTGCAATCTCGCCAATGCCTGGGTGAGCAACGTCGAAGCGTACGCTTGGCTTCGTTTCTTCGCCGGCTTCGGTCTTGCCGGAGAATTGGGTGCAGCCATCACGCTAGTTTCCGAGTCAGTGCCCGCGCGCTGGCGCGGCTATGCCACTTCGATCGTCGCTGGGGTCGGCGTCTCCGGCGCTGTCTTTGCGTCCCTGATCAGCCACTACTTTTCGTGGCAGGTCGCCTACACGCTCGGGGGCCTGATGGGCCTTGGCCTATTGGTTTTGCGTGCTCGTTTGGCCGAATCGATTTTGTTTTCACGCATGCAGCAGGATCAGACGACGGTCCCACCATGGTTTTTGAAGAGGCGATTTTTCGCTTTGTTTTTGCAATGCCGGTTGTTGCGAAAATATCTGGCATGCATCGCCGCCGGAGGTCCTGTCTGGTACGTGATCGGGATTCTTGTGACTTTTTCGCCCGAAATAGCGCAGTCATTGGGAGTCAGTGAGACGGTTTCATCGGGCACGGCATTTTTTTGGGCCTATGTTGGCGCAACAGTCGGTGATTTTACCACCGGCTTGGTGGCGCAATATCTGCAAAGCCGAATCAAGGCCATTTATCTTTACCTGACTTGCTCTGCCGTTTCGGTTGCCACTCTGTTTGCCTGGCCTGGACTGACAGCGCCAGGGTTTTATCTTTTTTGCCTCCTTGCCGGAACAACGACAGGATACTGGGCGTCCTTGATCACTCTCGCCGCGGAACAATTCGGCACCAACTTGCGTGCCACCGTGGCCACTTCGGTTCCCAACTTTATCCGCGGTTCAGGAGTTCTTATGACTTTGGGCTTATCGGTTCTTCGTCCCCACTGGGGCTTGATTTACGCCTGTCTCGGCGTTGGCGTGGTGGTGTTTGCTCTTTCTTTACTGGCGCTGCTGCAGCTCGAGGAAACTTTCGCCAAAGATTTGAATTACTACGAATGATGTTTGGCAGTTCACTGGCGCCCCCGGGGGATTTCCAAACTCAGCGGGGGCGGCAAAGCCGCCCCGGGTGTAAGCCTCTCGGCTTGAATTACTGAATGTGGCTATTAATGAGGTTAACTTTTCCCTGGCTGGCCGGCACTGGCTGTTTGCGGGAAAGGGGCTTCGAAATATTTCGCTCGATGTGTGCCATCGAATTGGTAATCAGCTTCTTCGAAATTAGTTTGGACGTGTCGCAAATCCTTAACCACGTCCCTGGGCAGTTTATCGATCTTCCAGTTTTCCATAAGGTTGTGGAGTTGACGATCAGCGATCTGATAATCCACTGGAGTTACTTTCGGCTTCCTGAAAGTGTCGAGCAATGCCCTCAAATTTCCCTGCCAAATCTCTTTCTGAGAACTTTCGGGGGCCTGATCGAGCTTCTTAAGAAGTGCGAGCAAAGAATGGCAGGCGTGCCGCCTGTCTGAGCGAGGGCATTCAACTTCTGGTTTTGCATCCGCAAGTTTTGCGGTCGGTGCGTTTTTGGCGGATGCACCCTGCTCACTTGGGAGCTGTGCTTTCGGCTCGGGGCCTTTATTCGCAGTCGCAGCGGCCCCTGGATGCGTCTCCTTATTCGGGGTTAGTGCATCTCTTTGTTTCAGCAAGTCTTGAAGCTCCTTTGCGGCTCTCACTTGATCGGCTTGTCTTGTTTCGATTTCTTTTGTCAGTGCGGCTCGTCTTATTTCGACTTCTGCTGCCGCTTGTTTCCGCGCGGCCTCTGCTTCTTTTGCGGCTTTCTCTTGTAGTGCAAGTCGGGCTGCCTCAGCTTTCGCGGCGGCTTCTTGTGCATCTATGTCTTCTTGTCTAACGACTTTGTGAATTTTCGGCTGGTAGTTGCCAGCGAGCGCTCGGTAGTCAGTTAATGGAAAGTAAGTCTTAAGGGCGTTTATTTTGTCTTTCTGAGATAACTCAGTAGCGGCCTTCTCGTTCAAGTAAGCACGCAATGCGTCCCGGAGCTCATCTTTACCTGGATTCGCTTTACGAGCCACACTAAAAGCAAGTCTAAGTTTCGACTCAGCAGCAGAATCAAGAAGTGTATTAGGTTTTTTTTGCGAGTCAAAATAGGCCAAGTCTGTTTGAATCGTAAGGCACACGGATTTGTCACGCGCCCGTGCGCAAGGATCATTCCATGTGCTGGTAGAATCATAATCGGCCCATGCGCTGCCAGAATATAAAAGTGTGCCGACGAGTGCGAAGTGGATTAGGGAAATTCTAATCATATTTTTTCTCCTTGGGTTTGATTTTCAAAATACCCAAGGAGCAAGTTGAGTGCCAAATGGAACCATTTCACTTTGAGACGACCACTTATCACAAGCGAAATAGGGCTTTTCTATTGTGCCAATTTGAGATGTTTCAAATTGCAACGTCTCGAGTTTACTGCACTGTGAAACGCTTTTTGTTACCGGCAGAGAAATTACTCGGATCAAAGGAGCTGACGTGAACGTGGACGCTGGTCGGAGCCACGGCGGAGTTCCTCACTATTTTTTCGGGCCGGCCCACCACCAACCTTTGGGGAAAGTCATCCAATTGATGGGCTGGTAGTCGGTCTTGGCGATATCATTCCAATACGCGATTTGCGCTTTGGGAAAGCCCCATCCAGGAATGATATAGTGGTTCCAGATCAAAACCCGGTCCAAGGCTCGCGCCGCGACTTTGAGTTCATCGACGTTGTCGAAGTGCACGATCTTCTCAATCAGCGCATCGACAATGGGGTTTTTGATGCCCGGGAGATTGCCGGAGCCCTTTTGGTCGGCTGCCAGGCTCGAAAAGAAACCGAAGAGTTCGTTGCCCGGAGGAATTCCCGTACCAAACCCGACGAAAGTCATGTCGAAGTTAAACGAGTCAAGACGGCCACGAAACTCCGCACTGTCAACCAGATGAACATTGCAGTGAATTCCAAGCTTTTTCAAGTCAGCCTGGAAATTGGCAAGCATCGCGTATTCAACCCTGTCCTTGATCGGAAAATCAATTTCGAACAACTCCCCATCCCCATTGTGGCGCAGATCCTGATTGGCATCCAATTGCCACCCAGCCTCTTTCAACAACTGAGCGGCCTGCTGCAGTTGGGGACGGAGATTGCCCGACTGACGTTCAGTGCGCGCCTCAGTGTCGCCGGGGCCGACGGGATTGTTGTACTGTTGCGTCCACAGTTCCGGCGGCACATTCGCCACCGACGTATGATCAGCGCCGACACTCTTAAGGATCGCCACCTCACTCTCGTCAGGGATTCCCTTGGCCTCAGTTTCAAGATTCTGGTAATAGCTCCGGACCCTCGAATAGGCGCTGTGGAAGACTTGCTTGTTCATGTTTTCAAAATTGAAAGCCAGCGTGAGGGCCTGACGGACCCGGCGGTCTTCAAAAAAACGCTTCCGCCTGAGATTAAAGGCCATTCCATTCATTCCCAGATCGGCCGAGAGCGGGACTTCCTCTCGCTTGATCAGGCCCTGTTTGACCGCCGCGAAATCATAGCCCAGGCTCCATTGCTTGGGCGAACCTTCACGAAAGTATTCAATCTGATGGGCCTTGAAAGCCTTAAAGATGGCGGCTTGATCACCATAGTAAGCATACTCGAGGCTGTCGAAGTTGTATTGGCCACGGTTGACGGGAAGATCAGCCCCCCAATAGTCCTTGACCCGTTGATAGGCCACCATATGACCAGGATCAACGTGCACGATCTCGTAGGGTCCTGAACCCAAAGGAATCCCCGTCCCACGTTCATAAATAAGATGTTTTCGATCTTTCCAAGAGTGCTTCGGCAGAATCGAAAACCGAACCAGTTCGCCAATCAAATCTCGATTCGGACCCTTGAGCACGAAGCGCACACTTTTTTCGCCAATTTTTTCAATATCGCGAATATCATCGAGGGGATTGATCGGTTTTGCGGATGAGGCGCCGCTTGCGCCATTCCGGTTCCTGTGAGTGTCAAAGGTGAAGATTACGTCATCGGCGGTCAAGAGTTGACCATCGTGCCAGCGGGCCTCGGGCCGAAGTTCAAACTGGACCCAACTCCAATCCCGCGCAACTTCAACAGTTTTGCAGAGTAAGCAATAGAAAACGGCGGCCTCGGCGTTGGACGCAACCATCAACGAATCGTAAATTTGAAAAAGACCCTGTTGCAGGCCAACGCCAGCGAACACGTTTAAATTATTGAAGGGCGTGAAATCGTACATGTGGATGGTTCCACCCTTGGGAGCGTCCGGATTGACATAAGGAAAATGGTGGAAATTCGCCGGCAACTTGGCGGGAGCAAGCAGCGAAAACGCGTGGCTGGGCGGGCGACCTGGCGATAGCCGCCGGGCTGGGGAAGTCGTCGCCTTCGGCGACTCCGCTGTTGTCAAAGTCGTCGGCTTCGGCGGCTCCGCAGCGATCAAAGTCGTCGCAGCAGGGATGGTCAGAGAAGTCACGGCCACCGTTGCCTTCACGAAATTGATTGCGAAGTTGATCAAGAATTTAATCACGAAATTGCGCGCGCCTCTGGTCATGATTCCTCCTACGGGCCTGTGGGATGCCGACGAAGTCCGCCTCGGGCGGCGAAGCTCATGAAGGCACCGACTTGAGGTCCCGATAAAGGCGCGATTTTATCACATCGTGGCAAGATAGAAGCCAGCGGCGCAGCCGATTGTAAATTCACCACTGGAGGGAGGCCCTGGGGATGGCAGCACCCTTTGCCTCCTTCGGGACACTAGTAAATTCCACGGCTTGGGTGATCAGGCTCAGAGTAATACTGGACCGAAAATGGTCGCTTATTTCCCTGCCCAGGTTTTACCAGGGCTTACGCACCGGTTTTTGCCCTAGCGCCAAGAACTGGCTCACTTCAGTGGCGATGAGCCCAATGAGTCTGATTAAATCACAGACTCAAAGGGCCAATGCATAGATAACATCTTATGTGACATATCTTCCGTGACTATTTTTGCTGCAGGACCTAAAATAATTTGGCTTGGGCGGTAATTGACAGTTGATAGGCTAATGCTACCATTTTGGAGGTAAACCATATCAACATGGAGAATCGAATGGAAGTTACCGTTGATCAGAATAGCGTTGTTAACCCCAATGATGCCATCAAAACCAAGACACAGAACGGCAAAAGCCAGCAACACACCGATTCTCCGCCCGCCAGTACCTACGATCCGCTCATATCGCGAAAGCTCATGGAAGGAATCTGCGGCCTAAGTACTAACACTTTAGTAAAGTATGAAGCCGATGGCATCATTCACCCGCAAAAGGTCAAGTATGGAGGGCTCGAGGTTGTCACCTACCGCGTCTCCGATGTGCAGGAAGTGCTCAAGCGCCGAAACGCAAAATTTCAGAAAAGGGATGCCGCTGAGGTCATAGCTATTTTTTCGCAAAAGGGTGGCGTTGGCAAATCGGCCTTTACCCAACATTTAGGATCGATGCTCTCACTGGTCGGACGCGTGCTGGTGATCGACCTCGACTCGCAAAGCGACGCGACTTCGCTGTTTGGCATCAATGTGAAGTATTCTGATTTGGTCGCTGAGGATGCTGAGCTTGACCCTACCATTGCTGAACTTATGACCTGGCGATTAAAGGACAGTCAGGAATCTCCCTATAGAAAACTGCCCTTTGAGAGGGTTGTAAAAAAGATCAGTCCAACATTGCATGTAGTTCCTGCCGACCTGGACCTTGGTGAGATTAATTATTCCCTGAACCGGCTGCCACTTGAAGACAGCATTGGACCTGACGGCAATGTGAAGCCCGCCATCCTATATATGGTCAAAGATGTCATTGATGAGATTCGGCACCTTTACGACTATATTCTTTTTGACTGCCCGCCAAATATTGAGACCTGTAACGTCAATGCCCTTTTTGCCGCCAATCGGGTGTTGATTCCCTTGGAACTTGAAGCGAAGTGCTTAAAAACAATGCGACGAAACGAAGACTTTCTTTTTCGCTTAAAGGATCTGCACCCTGGGTTTCATTGGGACAAGGTCTTGGTTGTGGCGAACAAGTTTAAGCGCGAAAATATTAAAATTAAGGCGCTCGCTAAACTTCAGGATATTTACTTTGAGCGAACCGATATTTGCTTATCCGAGGCGGTAATTCCGAACGGCGCAATCATTGATCGATGTTCTGAAAGCAAAGAGCCTGTCTTTGTCGCAGCCACTCGATTTGGCAAGGAGACGCGAGCCGCAGTTCCTCAAGCCAAAGAATTTACTGACCTTTTTTGGGTCATCATGCATGAACTGCTCGATCTACCCATTGAACATCTTGTCTTCTCTGAAAGTCAGCCGCTGGAGAATTAATGGGTACACTGGACAGTGATGCCGAAGAGTTAAAAAAGCGAGCGCAAGATTCCCCGACCGGGACCGGGCGAAAAGTTAATCGCTCGGGCCTTGGTGCGTTTAAGTCCCTTTCGAAATACTCAAACTTGACTGCAAAGTACCGGCAGACCGGCCAGGAATCAGCAACGGACGACTCATCGCCGTCAGCTGCATCAACGGCGCCATCAGGACCGGCTGCGGCAGGTGGGCCGCCTTCAC
>PSRN01000010.1 GCA_003176075.1 Bdellovibrio sp. | reverse complement strand
TTGTCGTCTTCCGAGAGCTCATCCATTCCGAGAATCGCGATAATGTCTTGCAACTCCTTGTATCGCTGCAGGATCGCTTGCACGGCGCGAGCGCAATCGTAGTGCTCCTGTCCAACCACCTGAGGGTCAAGAATTCGCGATGTCGAAGTCAAGGGATGCACGGCGGGAAAAATTCCCAACGCGGCGATATCGCGATCCAAGTTGGTTGTCGCATCGAGATGGGTGAACGTGGTCGCCGGCGCCGGGTCAGTGTAGTCATCCGCCGGCACGTAAACGGCTTGCACTGAAGTGATTGAACCTTTTTTTGTGGAGGTGATCCGCTCCTGCATCGCTCCCATTTCTGTGGCCAGGGTGGGCTGGTAACCCACCGCTGACGGGATACGTCCCAACAGCGCCGAAACTTCGGCTCCCGCCTGCGTGAAACGAAAAATATTATCGATGAAGAAAAGCACGTCTTGGTTTTTCACGTCGCGAAAATATTCGGCCACGGTCAGTCCCGTCAACGCGACCCGCGCGCGAGCTCCGGGCGGCTCGTTCATTTGGCCATAGACCAGCGCCGTCTTGGCGATCACACCGGACTCCTTCATCTCGCGCCACAAATCGTTTCCTTCCCGTGTCCTTTCGCCGACTCCGGCGAAGACCGAATAGCCCCCGTGTTCAGTGGCGATATTGCGAATCAGTTCCATGATCAGAACCGTCTTCCCTACGCCAGCGCCGCCAAAGAGTCCGATTTTTCCACCTTTGGAGTAGGGTGCCAAAAGGTCGATAACTTTGATTCCCGTCATCAGCATGGTCGTGGAGGTCGCCTGGTCTTCAAATTTCGGCGCGGCTCGGTGAATATCCCAGTGCTCATTTGTTTTCACGGGGCCGCCCTCGTCAACTGGGTCTCCGACAACATTAATGATTCGACCAAGAACTCCATCGCCGACTGGGCATTGGATCATTTTTCCTGTCATCAAGACCTTTTCACCGCGGACCAATCCTTCCGTACTGTCCATGGCGATCGTCCGGCAGGTGGAGTCTCCCAAGTGCTGTGCCACTTCGAGGGTGAGGTTGAATTCCTTGTCATTGATAAAACGATTGGTCACCTTCAAGGCGCTGTTGATCGCCGGAAGATCGGCTCCCGCAAATTTGACGTCCACCACGGGTCCCAAGACCTGGCTGACTTTTCCTGAGCTGAGATTTCCTGTTCCAAGATTTCCTTCTTTCACCGCCTGCATATTTTCTCCTTATAGCGCTTCCGCGCCGCTCACGATCTCGATCAGTTCAGTCGTGATTTTTTCCTGCCTTGCCTTGTTGTAGGTCAACGTCAGCTTCGCCAAAACTTCCTTCGCATTGTTGGTGGCATTTTCCATGGCTGTCATGCGCGCCCCGTGTTCAGCAGCCACGCTCTCAGCCATGCAGCGGAAAACCTGAACACTGAAGTGTTTCACCAAAAGCTGATCGATCATCCGGTCCGGATGGGGCTCGAAAAGCATGTCATTCGAAAAAGGAGGAAAGATGTTTTCCGCCTCTTCGGGCTTCACTTTCGCAAGGTCCACCGGCAACAAGGTTTCAGTGACCACTTTCTGCGAAATGGCGGACTTGAATTCATTATAGATGAATCGAATCTCATCATATTCATTCTTGATGTAATGTTTCATCGCCCGGTCGGCCATCTGCGAAGCCAGCGCGTAACAGATGTCCTTATCCAACCGGGTCATCGTCTCGCTGACAGTGACCCGGCGGCGGAGAAGATAATCGGAGGCTTTTCTGCCAATGCAAAGTATATCCAGCTTCTCGTACTTTTCTTGATTTTGCCGCAGGTAATTCTCGGTAAACTTATTGATGCTGCTATTGAAACTGCCACAAAGCCCGCGGTCCGACGAGATGACGATGAGAAGAACTTTCTTCACCTCAGGTTTGACGGTGATCAAGGGATGGTTGACCCGCTCGGTAGCGGCAATGTTGGCAATCACCTTCAGCAACGAGTGGGCATAGGGCCGCATGTTCACGATCTGGTGCTGCGCCTTGCGCAGCTTTGAAGCTGATACCAACTTCATGGCCCGCGTGATTTGCTGCGTATTCTTTGTTGAGTCGATTCTTGCTCGAATATCCTTAAGATTGGCCATTGTTACTTAAATACCGCCTTAAATTCATCCACCGCCGATTTCAACATGGGTTTGATCTCATCAGTGATTGCTTTTTTCTCCGCTATATTTTTCAGAATGTGCGAATACTTGGTTTTGAGAAACTCAAGCAGGTCTTTTTCGTACCGCTGAACGTGATTTTCCGGAATGCCATCGCAGTAGCCATTGGTGGCCGCCCAAATGATGGCGACTTGATCTTCAACCCGACAGGGAACATATTGCCCTTGTTTCAACACCTCGACCAATCGCCGTCCGCGCGACAGCTGTTGCTGGGAGGCTTTATCAAGGTCAGAAGCAAAAGCCGCGAAGGCCTCGAGGGCGCGGAACTGAGCCAGCTCGAGCTTGATGGTCCCAGCCACTTGCTTCATGGCTTTAATTTGCGCGGCTCCGCCCACCCGCGAGACCGATTTTCCCACGTCAATGGCGGGACGAATCCCTTTATAGAATAAATCTGACTGAAGGAAAATCTGCCCATCCGTGATGGAAATCACGTTGGTCGGAATGTATGCCGAAATGTCGCCCGCCTGCGTTTCGATGATTGGCAAAGCGGTCAAGGAGCCGCCGCCCCGTTCGTCAGACATTTTCGCGGCCCGCTCAAGCAATCGCGAGTGGAGATAAAACACGTCCCCAGGATAAGCTTCCCGACCCGGAGGTCTTCGCAACAAGAGTGACATCTGGCGATAGGCTTGCGCTTGCTTCGTCAAATCGTCGTAAATAATCAAAGCATGCCGGCCAGAGTCGCGGAAGTATTCGGCCATGGTCGTCCCCGCATAAGCCGCCAGGAACTGAAGTGGCGCCGGATCCGAAGCACCTGCTGAAATGACTGTCGTGAAATCCATCGCGCCTGCTGCCCGCAGCTTCTCCACGACGACAGCCACGGTGGATTGTTTCTGTCCAATGGCAACGTAGAAACAATGTACGTTCTGGCCTTTTTGATTAATGATCGTGTCAATTGCAATCGCCGTTTTTCCCGTTTGTCGGTCACCGATGATCAACTCCCTTTGGCCGCGGCCGATGGGGATCATGGCATCGATCGCTTTAATTCCGGTCTGAAGGGGTTCTCCCACAGGTTGGCGAAGAACAATTCCCGGAGCTTTCAACTCGACCACCCGCGAATGGGGCGTCGTGATGGCTCCTTTGCCGTCGATAGGCTGGCCGAGAGCATTCACCACCCGTCCCAACAGCGCTTCACCCACCGGCACTTGCACGATTTTGCGCGTCCGCTTGACCGTATCACCTTCCTTGATGGAGCGGTCCTCGCCGAAAATCACGACTCCGACAAATGAGTCCTCCAAGTTCAAAACCATGCCAAAAACCTCGTTGGGGAATTCAACGAGTTCCCCCGCCATGGCGTGATCAAGACCATAGACCCGAGCGACACCATCTCCGACAGCCAACACGCTTCCAGTTTCGCTGATATCAATTTTCTTTTGGAATTGGCCGATCTGATCTTTGAGAATCCGGCTTATTTCCTCGGCCCGAATCTGCGTTTCCATACTGAACCTGCTCCTTTTTTTTTAAATTAACGCTCCAGATTTTCGACCGAGGTCTTCGCGCAAAGTTGTCAGGTGAGAAACCAGGCTGTCATTGAAGGTCCAACCTCCGGCTTCGGCGACGAGACCCCCGGCAAGGCTGGGATCCACCTCGAATTTGAAAATCACGCGTTTGCCGATGACCTTACGAACCGTTTCTTCCAATCGTTTCATTTGTTCCGCATCAATCACCGAGGCCGAGCGGACAAATCCCCGCGTAACCCCTTGAGCCTGATCGATCAAATTCTCAAAGGCATGCGTCACATCAGCCAGAATCCCCATCCGCCCTTTTTCGTTCAGGAGCAAAAGAAAATGAACAAGCTCGCTGCTGACCCGGCTTTCAAAGGTCTTCCGCAAGACTTTTTCTTTGCTTTCCCAACTCGCCGAAGGGGCTGCAAAAAAATCCAATATTTCCCGGTTTCGCTCAAAAACTTCCGCGATCGCCCTCAGTTGGATGAGGATCGCTTCTTGCGCTTGGTTCGTGGCTGCCCTGCCCGTGGCGGCTTCGCCTCTGTCTGCTTTGGCGGCTTCGCCTCTGTCTGGTTTGGCGGCTTCGCCGCCCACGCTCGCCTCATACAAGGCCGTGGCATAACGAGAACCAATTTCGCTGCATTTCATGTGTGCACCGTTTCGATATTTTGAATGAATTCCTTATTCAAGCGAATGAGATCCTCACGTGAAACAGCCTGCCGAATTTGGGTCGTCGCGGAATGAGTGGACTCAGCGATCATTTGTTCCCTGAGAGTTTGTTTGGCCTTTTCAACCTCCAGTATGGCGCTCGCCCTCGCTTCCTGTTGAATTCTTTTCGCCAGGTTCTCCGCTTCAGCGATCAACGAGTTTCGCAAATCGGCGGCTTCGGCTCGCGCTCGTGCAACGCTTTCAAGAGAAGTGCTCTCAAGGAGTGAAAGCTGAACTTTGATCTGTTGATGCTCTTGCTCCGCCAGCCTTAAGGCCTCTGTCGCTTTTTCTGCGGCTTTGACATACTGCGAATGCCGCTCGATGAAAAATTCACGAACGGGTTTTCGTAGAAAGTAAATGAGTCCCGCCACCACAATAAGGAAATTGATGGCCTGATAAATAATGACTTGTTGAGCATGTTCGTCAAATTCCACTCCATGGCCTCCAGGACCAGCGTGGCCTTCATTGGCAAAGCAAAGAGTGGCTTTCAACAGAACCAAAATTGTGAGGAGGCATCGAAAGCGCATTGATCTCACACCTTCTTCGAAAGTAGCTTGGACACGATCAACTGTGTTATCGACGGGATCTCATCCTTTAGCTTCTTTTGAGCCTCAGCGAGTTCCTTCGCGATCCGGCTGCGAGATTCATCAATCAAAGCCTGCGATTGGGAACGCGCCTTGGCTATGATCTTTTCACTCTCTCGCTGAGCTTCGCCGCGATAGGTGTCGAACACCGTCTTGATGTCAGAGCTCAATTCACGAGCCTTCTGCTCGTAATTCTTCTTCAGATCTTGTGCCTCATCCTTGAGCCCCAAGGCTGCCGTTTGACTTCCTGTCGTCTTTTTTTCTCTTAATTCCAAGGCCGCTACATAGGGTTTAAAAAGCCCAAAAGCCAAACTGAAAAAGGCGATAGAAAACAAGACAAACTGCAGGATGATCGTGTGATCGATCCCAAGAGCTTCAAAAAATGACATAGATTTTAGATTTCCTGTCGGTTTCTGGGCTCCGAGTATCATCCGTCCAATTTCCAGGTCAAGATTTATGAACAAATGCCTGCGTCTTGGGCGGACCATTTTTTGATCAACCGGCAGACTCAGAGCTCATCTAAGAGCGTATCTAGAAGGCATGCATCATGATGCATGCCTTCTTTAGATTGCGCTCTCAGATCTTAGGCATGTAAGAGGCCCCCTCAAACACAACCCCCTCATCGATGCGAAGGCTTGGTGAGGTCACCGTGCCTTTGAACACCGCCGGAGGGTGCATGATCACCCTTTGTCGGGCGAAGAGGTTTCCCTCCACCCGACCGCAAGTGATGATAATATTCGCTTCGATGTTGGCCTCGACACGGGCTCCAGCGAGAATAACGACGTAATCCCGAGTGAAAATTTCGCCGCGAAATTCCCCGCCAATCTTCACCGTCCCTTCGAAACTCAGTTTCCCCTCAAAGCGCGAGCCTTTCTCAAGGACCGCTGAGATTTGCGAGTGAAGGGCGTTCTCATCAAGAAATTCAACTACTTCTGACATCCTTCACGCACCCGTTCTGCAAGACTTGTAAGTTGCTCATCGGAATAAAAGTAAATCGACATCTTCCCCTTACCCTTTTCATATTCAATGGACACCTTTGTTCCCAATAGTTTCTGCAGCTCGTCGCTCAACCCACTGGCCAATTTGACGGCAAGATTCCCTTCTGGCGTTTGTTCTTGAGTCGGGTCTCGCTCTTCTTTCTCGCGCGCTAAAAGCTTTTCGAGTTTGCGTACGGCAAGCCCTTCTTTGAATGTCTTTGTCGCCCATTTTCGTTGCTCCGAGCTTTCAGAAAGCGAAAGCAAGACCTTTGCATGCCCTACTGAAATCTCCGAGCGAGCCACCATGTCACGAACTTCCGGTGGCAGCTGAAGCAGACGAAGAGCATTGGTGATCGTTGCCCGTTCTTTTCCTACCTTCTCAGCAATTTGCTGCTGCGTCAGTGAGAACTCAGAGGCCAACCGTTGGAACGCCTCAGCCTCTTCCACCGGATTGAGGTCCTGGCGCTGAAGATTTTCAACCAAGGCCAGCTCTAATGTTTCTCTGTCAGAGTATTCTCGTATAATAACAGGTACTTCATGCATTCCGGCAAGCTGCGCAGCGCGCCACCTACGTTCTCCAGCAACAATCTCGAAACCTTGTGATCCAATCTTTCTGGCAACAATAGGCTGAAGGATGCCACTTGATTTTATGGACTGCGCAAGCTCCTCGAGTTGATCCCGCTCGAAGTGAGTCCTTGGTTGCAACGATGACGGTTTCAGCTTTTCCACCGCCATATTCCAAATGCGCCCTTCAGCAGGAACTGCGTCCTCACTCTTTAGCTCTGATTTAGTTGAGCTTGCTCCTGCCAAGGTCGCCGGCTGGGACGCCGCCGCACTATTTTCCGTCCCAGAAGTTGGCTGATTGCCCTGGCCCGGTGAAGTAGGGGTTATATTCTCATTAAATAGAGATCCAAGTCCACGCCCTAGTCTTTTTTGTTTGTTTGGAGTTTCATTAGATATGTTAGGCATTTATATCTCCATATGCTCCTCCGGCGTTCTGAACTTCCAGACTCACTGGACGCAAAATGAGCTCCTGGGCGAGCTCCTGATATTTAAGAGAGCCAATAGATTTTGGGTCATATTGTAAGATGGACAGGCCGTGGCTTGGAGCTTCGCTCAAACGGACGTTTCTGGGAATTACAGCATGAAAAACCTTATCCCCAAAGTGCGTCTTAATCTCTTGCACTACTTGGTGAGACAGATTGTTTCGCGTATCGAACATGGTTAACAAAATTCCCTCAATATGGAGCCCTTGATTGAGGTTCTTCTTAACCAACCCGGCCGTATTGAGTAACTGCGAAAGACCTTCTAGAGCATAGTATTCACACTGTAAGGGAACAAGGAAACTGCTGGCAGCCGTTAGGGCATTGAGAGTCAGAAGACCTAATGACGGCGGGCAGTCGATAAGGATGAAATCATATTCGCGTAGAAATGGTGATATCGCAGACTTTAGTCGATATTCTCGCTGAGGCATATCAACGAGCTCAATTTCGGCTCCCACAAGGTCTGGATTTGCAGTTGCAACCAAAAGATTCTGCATTTTCGTCGGCGCAAGGACTTCAGAAAGGGCCCTTTCACCAATTAGAACGTGGTAAATGTTATTCTCCTGGAAATCGTGCCGCTTGATCCCAAGACCGCTTGAAGCATTTCCCTGAGGGTCAAGGTCAATAAGCAAAACTTTCTTGCCCGATATCGCTAATGCAGCCGATAGATTGACTGAAGTGGTAGTTTTTCCCACTCCTCCCTTTTGGTTGGCTATACATATTACTTTTGTCATCCAGGAGCCCTTCCTTTGGATCAAGGTAAAGGCAAATTTGAAAGGAATTCAAGAAATTTAGTAAGTTTGCCGATGTTCCACGTGGAACAACTTCGGAGGTCCAAAAGGGGCCGACTTGGAGAATATGCACCAAAAAAAGATGCGTCTAATTTTATCCGTTGTTAGCTTGCTCGCCGCTGGTCTTCTTATCTCGTGCAATAAAAGAGATCCAACACCTGAAAACCGAGATCCTCTTTTTTTGGAGTTGGATGCGAGACGCCGGCAAACCGACCAGGATCTCGCTGCCGCGCGGGCCGCCTACGAAGAAGCTCAGTCGAAACTTCTCGATGTTGCTCCTCAGACAGGTCAAATCAAGTATGCACAGAAAAGAATTGCAGACACCGAGGAGCGAATCACTAAGCTTGAACAACTTCTCAAATATTACGAAATAAAATACGAATCGCAAAGATGGAGAGCCCGTGAAGCCTATCTTCTGGCCGAGTTTGATAATAAGCCATGGCCTAACCAACAAGAACGGGAGGACTTTCTTGAATCTCTGCGGGCTGAAAGCTCTCCACATACCTGGTCGGTGTCAGATAGGCGGGCTTCGCTCGGTCTTCCCAACGGACATACTGTAAACAAAGCGCCAAAAATAGAGTCACATTCTGAAAGTGGCGAACACTGAGTGGCTCTTCCGGCAAATTCCTGAACCATTAAACAACCTGTCAAAAATCAGCAGTTTAGATCAGACCGAGGTGCAACGACGCAGCGCTAGTGGAGCTAACGAAGGAGCAACAAAGGGCTGCCCGATCAGTCTAAACAATACTCAAGTCTAGCGGCAGTTGAATACTCAAAACTGAAGGTGGATATCCAAATCTGGACCAAGGTTGAGTTGAGATGAGTTGAATATTGAATATTCAATTCATTGAATACTCAATCTGCAATCTTAGTTGTCTTGACAATTGAATAGGCGACTTCTCCAACCGGCAACTTATATTCCTTGACCAGCGCGGGGCGCCAGAAGGAACAAAGTTGGGTAGGCAAGCTTGAAACTTCATTGAACCATTCTTCGCCTTTCATATGAAAGAGAACGCCACCCTTAACAAACTGCTTCCTCAAAAGCAGCAATGCCTTTGGCAACGTCGCCAATGCCCTGCTCACGCCGTAATTAGCTGACTTCTCAGGAATCTTCTCAAATTGAGTATTCACAATTTGAATATTCTGAATATTCAATTTGCTGACCACATGCTTAAGGAACTCACACTTGCGTTCATCGGCATCCACCAACCTAATCTTACAGTCAGGGAACACTATGCCGAAAACCAGTCCTGGAAAGCCATTACCACTACCAAAGTCAAAATACTCGCGCGCGCCAGCTTCAGAATAAATGATGCGACTAGCACAAATCGAGTCAGCGAAATGGAGACTGTCAGCCTGACTCAAAGTTTTCACGCTTATCAAGTTAACGGCAGCGTTAAAGCGAATCAGTTCCTCATGGTAGACTTTCAACATGGCCAACTTTTCCGGCCCCAGGTCACCGTACCACTCGGCAAGGCGCCAATGAATCTCGGTTGAATCTCCGAGCGGGTCTCTAAAACCTGACCTAAAAAAATTAGATGCTGGCTTGCTCAACTTGGTTCCCTCTTTTCTGACCCTTCAAGTAGATCAAAATAGACTGCACAGCCGAAGGATTTACGCCGCTAATTCTTTTGGCCTGACCCAAGGTTCGTGGCCGAACTCTTGCGAGCTTTTCCATTTCCTCTTTCGACAATCCAGCAATTTGATTGTAGTCCAGAAAGGGATCGAGCATCAAATCCTCAAAGCGACGACATTGACTAATCAATTCATTCTGGCGCTGTATGTATCCAGCATATTTCACTTCAATTTCAACTGGCTCGAAAATCAATGGATCATCCTCTGTCACCCCAGGCACAATCCGCTGCAATTTTTGGAAATCCAGCTCTGGGCGCCGCAGCAGCTCTTCAAGGCTTAGCGACTTGCAAAGCGGCGCACTGCCGAACTCCTCCAACTTACGCTGCGTGCCTGCATCTGCGTTAACCCGCTCACGACGAAGCGCATCTAATAATTTTGCTCGACCTGCCTTAACCGCCTGATACCGTTCGAAAACCATGCCATCAATTAGCCCAAGCTCAGCCGCCCGGTCGGCCAAACGATCAAGTGTATTGTCCTCACGCAGCACCAAGCGGTGTTCTGCTCTGGAAGTGAACATTCGATAGGGTTCCTTCGTCCCTTTTGTCACCAAATCATCAATTAAAACACCAATATAAGCCTCGTCACGACGAAAGACCAACTCCCTTCGGTTTAAGATGGAGTGGGCTGCATTCACGCCAGCCACAAAACCCTGAACTGCAGCCTCCTCATATCCTGAAGTCCCGTTGACTTGGCCCGCTAAAAAAAGCTGGCGAAGTGGCCTACTTTCAAGGCGATGCCAAATCTGAGTCGGCTCGAAGTAATCATATTCCACAGCGTAACCATAACGAATCACCCTCACCTGCTCCAAACCTGGAATTGTGCGTAGGAACTCGAGCTGAACATCTTCTGGCAAACTCGTCGAAATCCCCTGGAGGTAGATCAAATTTGACCTCACCCCTTCGGGCTCCAAAAATGTTTGATGACTGGTGCGGTCACTAAAGCGAACGACCTTGTCTTCGATGCTTGGGCAATAACGAGGACCAACCCCTTCGATCACACCGCAATACATCGGCGACCGATGGAGGTTTTTCCGAATAATTTCATGAGTCTCTTCGTTTGTCCGGGACAAGTAACAGGCCACTTGCGGCAGTTGAAAATGAGCTGGGCTGCGGAAACTCATGGGAAAGAATCGCTCGTCCCCGTATTGAGGCGTAAGTTTCCCCCAATCGATCGAAGATTTTTCCAACCGCGCCGGAGTCCCTGTTTTCAACCGCCGCACGCTAAACCCAAGAGATTTCAGCTGATCTGAAAGGCCCGTGGTGGCCCGCTCCCCGACTCGGCCACCTGGAGTTTGCTGAAGGCCCACATGGAGAACACCATTCATGAAAGTTCCCGCCGTAATCACCGTGGCCTGACTTCGAATCGCTGAACCATCGCCAATGCGCACCCCTACACACTTGTCCTTGGCAATCAGCAGCTCCTTCACTTCAGATTCAAGAAGCGTCAGATTGGTCTGTAGCGAAAGTCGACGTTGCATATACAATGCATACTCTTCCTTATCGCTCTGGACACGGGACCCGCGAACGGCAGGTCCTTTCCCTGAGTTGAGACGCTTGAACTGAATGCAAGTGGCATCCGCGGCAAGACCCATCTCCCCGCCCAAGACATCCAGTTCACGGACCATGTGGCCTTTCGCCAAACCACCAATCGAGGGATTGCAACTCATATAACCGATTCGATTCAAACCCGTGGTGATCATCAGGGTCCGCAGCCCCAATCGAGCCGATGCAAGGCAGGCTTCAATACCCGCGTGACCAGCACCGATCACAATCACGTCAAAGTCACTTGCTGCGCAATTTACCACTCTAAATTTTTCTCCGCGCACGTTCCGCTCATTCGGTCTTTTCCTACCAGGCGTTATTTTCCCAGACAAAATTCCTTGAAGATTCGATCAATCACCTGTTCGTCGAATCTTTCGCCGAGCACCCCCTCCACTTCCGTGAGCGCTTCTCTCAGTCCTAACGCCGTAAATTCGGCACTTAGCCCTGAAATTGCCGCATCACAGGCCTTTTGCAGGGAATTGGATGTTCGCGAAAACGACTCGTGGTGGCGAGCCTGTGATATCACCACTTCATTCCCACCGCCAAGACCCTCCACCCGCCGGCGAACTTCAGCGAGTATTTTTTCCCTTTCATCGCCACCGCCAACGGCACTCACAGGCAAATACTCGATTTGGCCACCAAGCAAATTCCGAACTTTCTTTCGGCGAGCATCTTCGTCCGCCACCAGATCGGCCTTGTTCGCAATGACAACAACGTCGACGTCACGTTTCTGAATACCCCGCAAGAGTTCAATTTCCTCCCCTGAAAAATCAACGCTTTCGTCCAACACCCAAAACAAAAGATCAGCTTTTTCAACCGCCTTTAGACTTTTTGCGATTCCGAGCAACTCAACGGCCCCGGCCTC
>PSRN01000233.1 GCA_003176075.1 Bdellovibrio sp. | reverse complement strand
ACGGGTGTCTTATCCAATCATCTTCAGCGCTAAGGCAGGCATTTGATTGGCCTGAGTCAGCACTGAGGTTGATGCATTTAACAAGACTTGGTTGCGGGCCATCTCAGAAGTGCTGGCGGCAATATCCGCGTCACGAATTCGTGAATTGGCAGCTGAGAAGTTCTCATGTTGGACTCCCAGGTTCTCGACCGTGGACTGGAAGCGGTTCTGCAAAGCTCCCAGGTTGGCACGGAATCCAGCGACTTTAGCCTGAGCATTGTCGACAATTGTTAAAGAATCCTGAGCGCCTTCTTTTTGCTTGAAATCAAGTCCTGCAATTCCCAGCTCATCGGTTGTTGCATTGAGTACCGAGGAGTCAAAGGAGATTCGATCTTCAAAAGGGTCATTGTTAATACCGACTTGAATATCGAAGACTTTGCCGGTTCCATCCAAAAGGCTCTGCGTGCCAAAGTGAGTGGTTTTGGCAATTCGCTGAACCTCCTGCTTGAGCTGCTGAACTTCAGTATCCACGTATAATCTTTCCCGGTCTCCAAGAGTGTCCGAGGCGGCTTGAATGCCCAGTTCGCGCATTCGAGTCAGCATATTTGATATTTCACCGAGGCCACCCTCCGCGACTTGCACCATCGAAATACCGTCGTTCGCGTTGCGTGAGGCCTGCGTATAGCTGCGGATTTGGGATTTCAAATTTTCAGAAATTCCCAGGCCGGCGGCATCGTCAGCGGCTCGCACAATGCGGCTGCCCGAAGACAGCTGAGCCGCGCTCTTTTGAATTTCGCGCTGAGTTCCTGTCATCGTCCTCTGCGCTTGTATGGAAGGCAGGTTCGTCGTAATTCGCATTCCCATGTGGGACCTCCATTTTTTGGCAAAATCATTCCGCGACGAAAGTCCAGAGGAACCTACACCTCGAGGCTTTCGCACTCTTACCCGTGGCGCTGCGGAGGTGCCGAAGTCACCGACTTGGCTCTTCGCCGCCCACGCTCCCTGAGCTGGTTGTTGTTAAAGTACGTCAGATGAGCAACCCGGAACGGCCATCAGGGGCTGCTGGCGATCCTTCCGCCTCCGTCACGAAGCGGAATTCACTCACCACCTGAATCGATTCCTTGATCGATCAACGTTCGCACCCCACCCTTCGGCGAGGTCTGGGAAGGCTTTAGTCGGGTCGCCAAGATCTAGACCTTGGTCGAAATGAAACTGGACTTTGGTTGGTTCAAACCTGCCTTTTGGGCGAGGAATGGCCTGGACGAAAGGCTTGAAATGCGGACTTCGGTCGGTGGTTCTTGGGAAAATCTGGGTGGCTCAAAGTCGAGGTGGAGGAAAGTCGCGTCGAGGTCCGGCTGGACTCAGGGTCGGTGTCAGCGTCAGGTTCAGGTTCAGGTTCAGACCCAGGCCCGAAAATGTAATGACTGCAGGAATGGCAAAGTCGATGGAGCAGGTTTTTGCCGTCCAAACAGGGCTTTCGTTTTTTCGTGCAACCTCAGCAGCTTGACACCTTAGGCCGAGAATTGTCACAAGACCAACAGCAAGCCGCCGGAAGTCGGTTGGAATTCGGCCAGTTTCTCCGCCATGTCTCAACTTGATACATTCTTTGGCAAGAGGTTTGCGTTGTTAAGTTCATATGAATGGTTCACCCTCACGACCTCTTCCAAAATTTTCGTTAGACCCAAAGGTGCTTCGGCGTCTCGTTGTGGCAGTTTTTTTCACTGGGTCAATAATTCAAGCTCCCTGTGCCGCTGTAGCATCAACGCCGCCCACAGCCGACAACAAGCCGCAATTTCCCGCCTTTGCGATTCGAGAGTTTTCTCCGGGTCATTTCAAGCCTAACTTCACAATCAGTCTTGTGGTCATCCCCAGGGACCAGGAAAAAGCAGTGCTCACGCATCTGGCACAACGTGCAAACCCAGGCGAGCCTTTGATGGTCATTGATCATCACAGTGGTTGGGGAATAAGCAACATTGGGCGAAAGATTTCATCAAACCCAAACGTTCATGTTGTCCACCTGCCCGACATGTCGGAATTCGACCTGTCGGGTGATAGCGCCTTTCAATGTCTACCGGTGATCAAACATGCGCGCTATCCGGCATCCACAGCCGGCGACGCAACTGAGGGCGTTGCCGTTTCCATCCTAGGGACGGGGGGTTTTGCTGGCTCATTTTATTTGAAAGGGGGGTTACATCCCACACTCAAAGCTGCGGCGCTTTCCCTAGTTATGCAGACACTCAACAACCTTGGTTTAATCCAAGACGGTCTAGATTGGGCCCAAAGACACGGCAATGAAAAGGCCGGAACGTTCGGGAAGTGGGGAGCCCAATTCGGATTGGGCTTCGCCCTAAATTATGTCTCGTCCGGAATCTTTGCAAAAATTGCCGGTGTCATAAAAAATCCATGGTCGCTTGCAGGAGTGTGGAAAATTTCAGATATGGCAATCTCTGGACTAGCGGCAAATACGTCCTGGGACATGGCCATCGTAAAAGCTCGCGAGAGTCATCGCTTCAACGAGGAAACTTTGAAACGAGTTAACTATGGAAAGCAGCTCATTAACACTGCTCTTGGAGCCTTGACCTTCATTCCTGGATTGACGGGCGTGGGTCTCATTGGATCGAAAGTATTCGCTGTTATTGGGGCATCGGCGCTTCTCTACCCTGATCCTGCTTTCAAGTTGGCGGAATTAATCGGCGCAGGCGTCGACAACGCCTACCAGGCAGTAGCCCATCCAGTGGGCCAGATCTACGACTGGGCCACACATACCACCGGGACGCCGGCTAAGGAAGCGACCCTTGGGGCGCGGTAGGGTTCTGTTAAGTCAAAAAAATGGAGCCTGAATTTTGGACGGGGAATTTAGGCCCTCGGGACTTTCATCCCGAGGGTGGGCTTAAGCGACCGGCCTGTCGGTCTGTGGGCGACTGATCGGTCCTTAGTTTTTCTTAAAATAAATCGTTCTTGTTCACATTAATCATCCAATTCAATCGTGCAAATCAATCAATCGTTTGAATCTCTTAGTTTACCAGTTTTAAGGCCATGGCCGGGAACTGATTGGCCTGTGACAAGACGGAGATCGCCGCATTCTGAAGAACGTTGGCTGACGCCATTTCGGAAGACTCCTTGGCGACGTCGACGTCCCGGATCCGGGAATTGGCGGCGCTCAAGTTTTCGTACTGAATATCCAAATTCGACACGGTGGAATTGAGGCGGCTCTGAACGGCGCCGAAGTTGGCGCGCATGGAAGAAAGTTTAACGAGTGCCTTGTCCACCGAATCCAAAGTGGAAATCGCACCGCCTTTGTCGGTGAGGTCGATCCCATCGATTCCCAGTTCGCCCGCCGTGGCATTGGACGAAACCGAGTACGAGATTTTGTTTTCATCTCCGCCGAAGGGACCCACGTGGAAAGTCATCTCTCCGCCGCTCCCATCCAGAAGCTTTTTGTCGCCAAACTGCGTGGTCTTGGCGATCCGGTCCGCCTCTTCAATCAGGTTTTTTGATTCCACATTTAGAAACATTCTCTCTTTGTCGCCGATGTTATCCGACGCCGCTTGGATTCCCAGTTCGCGCAAACGAATTAATATATTATTGATCTCGTTGAGGCCGCCTTCAGAGATCTGGATCGCCGAGCCGGCGTTGAAGGCATTGTTGCGGGCCATGGCGATTCCCCGAATTTGGCCGCGTAAGTTCTCTGAAATAGCGAGGCCGGCGGCATCATCGGCGGCGTGAACAATCCGGCTTCCAGAAGCGAGAGCCTGCGTCGAGTGCTCCATGCGCATTTGTTGAATTCCCAAAACCCGCTGGGCGGCAATGGAAGGCAAGTTGGTTTGAATTCTTAAGCCCATATTAATCCCCCTTTACACAGACGAACCGTGTGTACCTTTCTTTGTCGTTGCGATTTGTTGTGCTGGAGTCGACCCGCGCCCAAGTCGTGACGGACTTGCGCGGGGCCGCTTCTTTTTGAGGAGGATCTTGAAATCTCGTAAGTGACTGCTGACGAGGTCCCCTGATCGATCTTCAAAGAGTTGCTCCAACGTACTTGCGTCTCTTCTCGGCGGAGGTCCAGAAAGCTTTAGGCCGAAGGTCCAGTCTAGATTGTTGCGCAGTGCATCTTGTAAAGGAAAAGTATCAGGAAAGGCGGGAAAAATTTTTTTTAGACCTAGGTCTAGTTTGCGCCGTTTTGGAGGGGACTAAGGTCCAGGGGAAGCTGGACTTTGGTTTGGGGAGTTGGCGGTGAGAATCAACTTCCGAGCTCGCGAAATTTGCGGGCCGCCTGCAGAATTTCCCTGTCATCAAGCCCCTCAAAAATCCCTGGATTGAGGAATTGTCGCGTGCGAAACAGATTCTGATCCGTTTCATTCACTTCCGCTTCCTCACACAATCCATCCCAATTCTCGGAAATCACCTGAATCTGCCGCAGAATCTCCGCTCGCGCTTCTTCCGCTCTGAAGCGAAAACACTCCGCCGCGGCCAGGGCCACCATCAACCGGCTGGAGCGATCTTCACCATGGATCAGCATCGCCTGCGACGCCTCATTCCCCGTTCTCGGCTGCGGACACAAATCGTAAGCCGGCGTCAGGGTCAACCACTGCCCATCCCAAAAGGCCGCATGGTTGCGGGCGTGATCGTCGGTATTCCCAATCAGTAGGTTGAAGATCAGTCGGCGATACAGTTCCTTGAGCGTCGCCGAGGCGTCGGTAAAAGAGTGGCGAATGATTTCCGCCAGTTCCTCATAGCTCGCATAGCGCGCCATCATCTCATCAAGCTTGAATAGCGTCAGAGCCGATACCATCGCCCGCCGCTGCCATCCCGACTTTACTTTTACCCGGTCGAAGCGCTCGATCATTAGAACATCTTTTTTCATGGTCTTGCACAAATGAACGGCGGCGACATTAAGTCCTATCGCCCGTCCTAAACTCATCCCGAGAAATTCCGCCTTTACGACGCTGTAGATATCCGTCGATGACGAAAACTTCGCAACGTATTTGCGCTCATCGTCCTCAATGAGCGCCTTTGGCCGGGCGCCGCCGATCGCCGTTCCATGGTACAAGGCCGCTGCCAAATCGGGCGAGAGAGGCGCGCCTTTCTCCACGATCTCGGCCGCTTTCACCAACTCACTGAGTGGCACATTCTGCGCCGAGCGTGGCTCATAATTCGTCGGCGAACGCTGAAAATCGAGCGCGCCAATACGATCCGACCCCGATTCCAGCAGATAAGTCAGCTCTGTCAGTTGATGGACTTTAATCGCTTCGCCCTTGGACCCGAAAAGACGATTGAACACCACACGGCGGCCCCACGCATCTGGCGAGCCGTCGCGGATGCATCCCGGAATCGAAAGCCCTCTAGGCGGAGGAATCGTCTCCGTCGTGAGAGGCAGTTCCGGCGTGTAAAGCGAAATCAAATTATCGCGCTCGAGGTAGCTTTTCCCATAGCGAAAGCGCAGCATATCGCCAGCCGCATCCAGGCGGCCGGCGACCACTGGTTTTGTCTCAGTGGGCAGCCAAATCCAAACGAAAGCGTGCTTTGGATCTTTAGAAGTCATTGCTGCCTTCCTCAACCTTGGGAGCGCGGATCCGCCGAGGCAGCAGCGCGATTTTGTCATTCACGCGATCGATATCCATGGCCGTTGAGAAACGGGAAGGACCCGGATCAAACAACTTCACTCCGACCACGGCTGCGGCTTCAAACGCCAACCCCATTGAAATGCTCAAATCGCCCTTTTCAATCTTCTGCACTGTTTTGCGGGAAAGACCCGCACGGTCGGCTAAATCCGATTCACTCATCCTCCGTTGTTTGCGCGCCAGTTGAATCTCAAGTCCCAGCAGGCGGGCAGCTTCCTTCGTGATTTTTGAATAGGTACGCACTTTCTTGGTCTTCATGGGACACCATTTTTTAATGCATTTGGATATTATTATACACTTTCATACACCTAATGATCATTATAATACTCATTTTAAGCAATTTTATGAGAAGCATGATTGGACATATTGGATATAATAATATTCTTTAAGTAACATATTGAGTATAATAATACTCATTTACATATGGATCAGCCTTACCGCAATTTGCGTTGCCACCTGGCTCCCCGACCTTGGCCTTTGAGCAGGAGGGCCCGCTCGCTTTTGAGTTG
>PSRN01000216.1 GCA_003176075.1 Bdellovibrio sp. | reverse complement strand
ACAAGGCGCATCTGCAATCGGAACCTGGTACCTAACGGAACTGATCCCTCGGTCGGCTCAAGGTGGGTTGAAGCGTCTCCCACAGCCGGCCCATGCGTTGCTCGAATCGCGAATCAATCTCACCATAGTTGGTGGTGACGATGCAGCCGCCCAGTCCCACCTGGGGGTCCGGCTCCAAGCGGATCTTCTTCATGAACTCCCATTCGCGCGAACCCTCCCGTTTCAACTCATCAATGAATTCAAATTGTTCGGGAGCGACCTTGACCGTCACGTTCTCCTCCGCCTGGGCCACCTCGATGGCTTCGCGCAGGATGCTCTTCGTCGCTTCGGGATTGATAGAAATCTCGTGCGCCGCCAAACGATGCGCGAGGTGATAGGTCAACTGGACAATGTGGTTTTCCGCTTGCGCGAACAACTCGTTCTTCACGGTCTCGATGTTTCCCAGCAACTTATCAAAGGCCGCGAGACGCTCTTCGATTTGTGTCGAGGTATTGCGAAAGGCTTCCTTGCGGCCTTCATCCAAACCCAGATTGTAGGCCTCCCGAAAGGCTTCTTCTTGAATATCTTTGAGGAATTCCAAGGCCCGACGTTCGATGTC
Source organism: Bdellovibrio sp. (assembly GCA_003176075.1). Classification (GTDB taxonomy): domain Bacteria; phylum Bdellovibrionota; class Bdellovibrionia; order Bdellovibrionales; family Bdellovibrionaceae; genus PSRN01. Next base: position 9,734 of record PSRN01000216.1, on the reverse strand, counting down.
GTCCTCGGCGCTTCGCGCCTCCAATTGCTTCAGTCCCGTCTGTTGAAGAACGATCTCACTCAACTGGAAGCTCGACTGCTTCTGGCTTGTCGCCTTCTTATGACCTGTCGTTTTCATGGCCGCTTCGGGGATGCCAAGGTCAAATCGCGGCGGTTCAAATTTCAGAACGCGAAAATCGGACTGATGACGGGGAATCCGCTTAGACAAGAGCGTCCTCCGAGCCGCCTCGGGCGATCAGGATTTTTCCCTCCGCTTCCAATCGCCTGGCCGCATTGACGATTTCCTGCTGGGCGGATTCCACGTCGGAAAGCCTGGCGGGACCCATATTGGACAAGTCCTCGCGGAGCATGTCGGCGGCCCGCTGGGAAATATTCTTGAAGATCTTCGTTTTGATTTCCTCGTTGGCCGTTTTCAGCGCCAAAAGCAGCCGGTCGTTGGCCACCTCTTTGAGAAGAATCTGAATGCCGCGGTCATCGATTTTGACGATGTCGTCAAAGACAAACATGAGCTTGCGAATTTCTTCCGCGAGCAGGGGATCTTTCTCTTCAATGCGCGACATGATCGAGGTTTCCGTGTTCTTATCCATGACGTTGAGCATTTCGGCCACCGGCTGCACGCCTCCCAGCGCCGTCTGTTCGACGGAGCTCATGGACGACAGTTCCTTCTTCAAAACAGAATCGATCTCGGCGATCAATTCCGGAGCGACATGGTCCAAATTGGCCATGCGAAGGACAACCTCGGCTTGCAGCGTTTCCGGCAGACGCTTTAGAACTTCGCCTTTCTTTTCCGGCTCCAAGTGGGCGAGAATAACCGAAACGGTCTGCGGGTGCTCATTCACCAGGAAGGTCGAAAGCGATTTGGCGTCGACCAATTCAAGCGATTCCAGGGTGCGCCCCGCTCCGGACACGACGTTCAATCCACCGAGGATCGCGCGAGCCCGCTCCTCGCCGAGGGCGGCGACAATGGAATCCTTGGACGAGGAAGTTTCCGAGAAAATGTAGTCTTCGGTCTCATTGAGCAGTTCGTAAAATTCCTCCAGAACTTTCTTGGTCACATTGACGGGCACCACCCGGTACTTCGGCATCACGTTTAAGAGTTTCCGGACGTCGCCGTCGTCCAGGGTTTTGAAGAGCACCCGGATCGAATCGGGACCCAAATAGTTAACAAGAATCGCGGCCTTTTCAAAACCGCGAAGGTTTTCGTAGAGCAGATTTTCCACTTTCGAAAGTTTCATAAATTACAGTTCCTTTCGAACCAGCCACATCCCAAAGGCGTTGGAGGCTTTTTCGCCGTCATTTTCCATCAGCGCGATAATCCGATCCTTCAGCAGCTCCGACTCGGCCTTGTCCGGATCAATGGATTCCTCGAGAATGGGGAGAGCCGAGGACATTCCCGGCAACGTGTTATCCACCGAATGAAGTTCTTCGAGTTCCTCGATGGTTCGGGGAAGCATTTCCTCCACCGAATCTTGAAAGCTGTCGGTGATCCACTGCATGAACGGCCGAACCACGATAAAAAAGAAAAGCGCCAAACTGAATCCAAGAAGAGCCCATTTGAGGACCGAATGAAGGAGCTTGCGCCGCTCCAGCGAAGTGAGCAGACGGTCCGCTTCCGAGAAATCTTCGGCCATGAACGCGATGTTTTCAATTTTCACGCTGTCGCCACGGGCGGCGTTAAAACCGATCGCACTTTTTACCAGGGAGTCGTACTTTTGCATTTCCTCGGGCGTTCTTTCCACCCATTTGGACTCGACCGATCCATCGTCTTTGGTCACCCTTTGCATGACCCCGTCAACGAGCACGGCGACGCTGATTTTTTCCAGATTGCCGGCCATTTCACGCACGTTCCGCACGGTCTTTGGAACTTCAAAGTTGGTCGAATGGATTTCTTTCTTGACGTCTTGCTTGAATCCGACCTGCGAGCCGTCTTGGGCCCCTGGAATGTTCGATCGGGAACCCGGAATGCCGGCGGGATTCGTGCGGGCGCCATCCATCGCCTCTTCCTCCGTCTGCTGCGAACGGACCGCCGTCTTTTCGGGATCCACGGACTCTTCCACCGCGCTCACGATCTTATTCCCCAGGGTCGCGTCGACACGGGCGATGATCTTTGATTGCCCCACCACTCTGGCCAATATGGCTTCAATGCGGCTCTCAAGATCGTTCTCGATCTTTCTTTGCATATCCAGGATTTCGCCCGATCCGGCGGTGGCGGTGTCTCCGGGCCGGTTGAGCATCTTCCCCCGGTCATCCACCACCGCGACCTTTTCGGGATCCATGCCCTCCACCGCGCTGGCGACCAAGTATTGGATGCCGCGAACTTGCTCCGCCCCCAGGACCTTGCCAGGGAAAAGCTCAACAACCACCGAGGCCGTCGGCTTTCCCCCCTCTTCGAGAAAGGTCTTTTTGTTGGGGATGGCGAGCAGAACCTTCGACTGCTTGACGGCGCTGAGAGTATTGATCGAACGGATGAGCTCACCTTGGAGGGCCCGCTGGTAATTCACTTTTTGCACGTAGGAATTCATGTTGAAGTCCTGCTTTTCGAACATCTCCAGCCCCTTGGTTCCCAATCGGGAAGAGCCCATCTCCGCCATCAGCGCCATCTGCGTGGAACTCACCAGATCGGCAGGGACGGCGATGGTTTTGCCGTCGTCGCGGAGCTGGTAAGGCACGTTCTTCTCGTTGAGTTTTTGGATCATCAGGGGAACCTGATCGGCGGGAATATTGGTGAACAAATTCTGATATTCTTTGCCGGTGACCATGACGGCCATCAAAAAGGCCGCGATCGCGAAGATGACAGTCGCGGAAATGATTGAAAGTCGTTTGGTCGGGCCGAGACCTTTGAAAAATTCCCGAAACTGCATTGTCATGCCGGCAAAAATCTTATTCAAAGCGTATTCCTCCCTGGTTAAGAGGCTGTTTCAAAATGAAGTTGGTATCCTCCTCAAAACCTCAGACACACAACTCGGTTTTGAGGAGGATGCCAACTTCATCTTGAAACAGCCTCTAAACCTGCATTTTCATAATTTCCTGGTAAGCGTCGATAATTTTATTGCGAACCTGCACCATCAGCTTCAGCGCGATATCCGCTTTCTCGGTCGCGATCATCACGTCGGCGATATTTTCCGTCCGCCCCGTGGCGAGCTCCTGCATCCCTTTGTCAGCCGCCCTTTGTAATTGATTGACGCCTTGAATGGCCTGATTCAAAGTGTCGGCGAAACTCACATCATTTGCGCCTTCGCTCGCACCGGGGCCGCCGGGGCGCTGTTCAAAATGTTGCGAATCGCGAATCCCTTGGGGCTCCAAAAAACGATCCGTGTTTTTGATTGTCAGTCCATCCATGGACACTTCCTCGGCAACATTATTGGCAAGGTGACCAAAGCCAGCATTACAGTCACCGGCAATACAGCCCAGGCGACCCTAGTCGCCGGCCTTATCATTCTAATCTGATCTCGCGTCTGAGACAAAATCATTAGCGTCCAATCTCGAGAGAAGACAGGGCCATATCCTTCGCAGCTTGCAGGGCCGAGACGTTGGCCTCGTAAGCGCGGGTGGCCTGGATCATGTTGGTCATTTCCTCCATCATGTTGATATTGGGATAAGCAACATAGCCCTCATCATTGGCGTCGGGGTGGTTGGGTTCGTACTTCAACAGCGGGGCTTTCATATCAGGTACAACGTCGGTAGCGAGAACCTTCTGCACTTCCGCGCGCGGCGAGCGGGCCGACAGAATTTCACCGAAATTTCGCACGTCCGGAGTGGATTCGAACACGACATCTTTGCGGCGGTAAGGTCCGCCTTCATCGGTTCGAGTCGTATTGATATTCGCGATATTGCTGGATATGGCGTTGAGCCTGGTCCTTTGCGCGGTCATGCCACTGGAGGCGACTCGAAACCCAGACAAAAAATCAGCCATGCTTCACTCCCTTCACTGCCTTCACCCACACCTTCTATCGGCCTTCGGTCACCGCGTATTTCAGGGCGCCCAGTTTCTTGTTGATCAGCTGAACCGCCGCCCGGTAGAGAACCGTGTTCTCCGCCAAGGCCGACATTTCCCGTTCCAGGTTGACGGTGTTTCCATCGCTGTTCACGGGCACGTCGGGGTTGTCGTAAATCTCGGGACGAACGTGGGAAAGACTTCCCCCACCGACGGGAATATGTTCAGGATGACTGGTGGAGAGCGTGCGCAATCCATCCAAATCCAGCGACCTGGCCAATGCTTCTTCGAAATCCAGTTTCTTAGCGTGAAACTCGGGCGTTTCCGCGTTGGCGATGTTTGAACTGGTCAAGTTTTGGCGCAGGAGACGCATGTTCGCCGAAGTCGCCAACCCTTGAATTGTCTTATCAAAAAGAGCGCTCATTGAACCTCACTTTCACGGCTCATAGCAGGAATTCGCCTCAGATACTTCTTGTACTCGTCCTGCCAATCCGAAGAACTCAGATCTTCATTGGCCAGTTTGGCCCACAGGGTTTGTTTCTCCTTCTTCAGTGGTTTCCAAACGTCGGCCGCTTTCTTTATTTCACCTCGGTCAAAGAATATCTTGCCCAATCGGTATCGAAATGAGGCCAGCGGCATCTTTTTTTCGTATTGATCCAGGACTTTTTGGTAACTGCCGATAGCCTTGTCGTAGTTCTTCGACTCCAGCTGAAGCTCGGCGATCCGCTTGAGCGCGCGGAAATGGACGTCGGGCGACACTTGCCCCGGCGAATCCGCCATCAGCTGATCGACGCGCTCCAAACTCGCCAGAGCGGGCCCGACTTGGCCCAGCCGGGCTTCCATTTCCCCAAGCTCCAGATAAGGCTGGGCGATCAAACTTGGAATCCCTCGCCACGCTTTGACCAGCTCGGTTAGAAAACGGACGGCCGTCTCGGTGTCGCCTTTCTTATCGTAGACCTTCGAGGCTAAAATCACCCGCTCGATCTGTTCAGTATCCTCGAGAAGTTCAGGTCTTTCGATATTTTTGAGATGTTCCAAGGCGTTCTGAAATTGCTCTTGCTCGATATCGACAGCGGCCCAACGAAGAAAGACTTCGTCCATGCGCGGAATCTTTTCGAAGACTCCCTTTTCTTTCTCAGCCCTCGTCCCTTTGAGAACCATCAGGCGGTTGACACTGTCGCGGTACATCTTCTCGGCTTCCCGATAGACGCCAGCTTGTTCAAAGGCGCGACCCAGGTTGTATTTGAGGTCAATCCGCGGGCTTCCCTTCAAGAAATCCGTCGCGTGCTGTTGATGGACCTTGAGAGCGGTGATGAAATTTCCCTTTTCCACGGCGTCGCGGATCTCGTCGCTGATATTGCGAACGATCCGTTGGCTCAAGAGTGGGAAGTCAGCCGTCGTCGGATTGTCCTGGTAATACTTGACCAGCAGGTCAGTGGACTTTTCAAACTCCCCCCGGCCATAGTAGCCGTCAGCGACCATGATCGCCGCAAACTGGCGCACCTTCGGCAGCGTCGAAGTCTCAGCGGAGGCCAAAAGTTCCTTGACAGTCTTTTCGAGCTCTTTATCTTTCATTGATTTCATGCGGGCGGCCATCAGACGGAGCCTGGCCACCAGGGCCCCTTCCGTATCGCCGTAGCGAAAATAGGATTCCAAATAGGCGCCGATGACGCGTGAAGGGTCCGCGCCCAAAATTTCCAGCAGTTCCCCGACTCGCGTCATGGCAAAACCCGAAAAATGATGGGAAGGGAAGTGTTTCACGAATTCCACGTGGTCGATCAGACTTTCCTTGAACTGTTTCTGGCGAAATTGCGCCGCCGCAAGATTAAAATAGGCGTTGGGATAATAATCCCGTTCTTGCGGAAAAGCGGCGAGAACGTGCTGATACTCTTCAATGGCCTTTTTGAAGTCATTGTTCTTGAAATAAACATCACCGCGGAGGAAAGCCGCCCGAATTTTTTCCTGCGGCCTTAATCCTTTTTCAATGACTTGGTTGTAAAGCCCAATGGCATCGTCAAACCGGTTAAGATTGTAATTCGCTTCGGCCATCGCCAGAAGCGCCAAGTCCCTGTTGGCGGTTTGCGGAAATTCGCTCAGGTAAGACTGAAAGGACTGAAGAGCTCCCAAATTGTCGCCCTGCTCGAGGCGGGCATAACCCATGAAAAGGAGCGTCCTCTCGGCCAAGCGGCTTTGGGGATGCTTGCGTAAAGCATCTTGGTACTTTTGCATGGCTGAATCAAGGTCCCGGGAAGATCCATTTTGCCGCCACAGATAATAGTTCGTGTCGGCAAGCATAAAGCGAATGATCTCATCATACTCGGACTGAGGATACTTGGTCAGGAACCAATCGGCTGTCTTGAGGAAAACGTTCAATCGCCGCTTTTGAAAAAGAACCAAAAGCAGTCGCGCCTGTTTGTTTTCTTCGGTCTCTTTGGCCTCCAAATTGTAGACCGGCATGCGGGATTCCAGAATCGACAATTCATCCGGCTTGATGCGAAGGATTGGAAAATCAACGTAGACGGCCTGTTGGCTGGCGATGATCGCTTCTTCTTTGATCTCGTAATCCTTGATCAGGAAGCGGGAAAAATCAGGATCCGCCCCGTCAAAAACGCCGGATTGAATTTTGCCGCCGGAGTTCACCGGTGCCAGTGGGGACGCTGCCCAAGTCGGTGCCTTGAGCACCTCCGCAGACGCCTCATCCGAGCCATTTTGTATGGCGAGAAAATCCGTGGTGGCGGGGGCTCGATCTGATTTGGCTTTGGATTTGGATTTGTCCTTGGACTTGGCCGTGGCTTTGGCCATGGGTTTCGTCGGAAGTTGACCTTGAGGGCCATTCCCGTTATTCCCGTTATTCTCGCTCCCGTTTTCATCGTCGGATTCACCCTGCGAATCGTTTTTTTCCTTTTTTGCCAGCTTCGCCGGTGTCTTTTCCTTGCGTTCGAAGAAATCCACCATCAACCGCGAGGGCCGATCCGTCAGATAGTCAAAGTGGTCGAGATTTTCCCCCTGAAAGACAAGCGAAAGACGGTGACCTTGGTCGATCCCTTCGCTGACGGTGATGCCGGTCAAGCCGGGAAGTTTCGCCTTTCTTAGATCTTCAATCACCTGCGAGCTCAGGGGAGGCAAATCCAGGATGAAAGTGGTGCTTTTCTTTTCGACTTTCTTGGTAATATTGTAGGTCCAGTGGTCCTGGCCGCGAAGTTCCAGATGAATCGTTCTTCCAAATGACGTCAGTCGGGCCTCGGCGGCGAAGACCCGATCAAAGGCAAGGGCGATGAGGGCTGTGAAAAGATAGAGTTTCACAGCAGAATTGGAAAGCACAAGCAGTGCCAGATCCACCCCCCGGATCGAAGCTTAAATAACACTCAAAGAAGCAAATTTGGATACGGGCGCGGCTCGGTTTTTTGTCAACACCGACAAAGGATTGACGCTCGACGAACTGACGGACTTCGACTATTGTCAGCAGCAGTTCTTATTTGCAAGTGAAGATTAACCAGAGATTCTCCGATAGGTATGAGGCATGAAACCGCTCATTTTTTCGCTTTTTTTAACTTTGGCTTTTTTCGAATCCGGATGCGTTTCGGTGAATCTGGGCCCGGGGAAAACGGGCAAGGCCAATGAAGTGAAATTCACTGAACCCGACGGCGCTTTCCGCCGGGTCAACAACGCCAGCGCCGACCGGGCATGGCAAAGCCATAAGACGGGGAACACGATCTCATTTTTCTCCGAATGCCCGGAGTCCGAGGGGTCGCTGCAATCCATTTCAGATGACTTCCTGACCGTGCTCAAGGACTCCCACGTGACTGGACGGACATCCGATTTTTTCAATGGACGGGAATCCCTTGACCTTCAAGCGGAAGGAAAGATCGACGGAATCGATATGAAAGTATCCACGCTTGTTTTCAAGCGAAACGGTTGTTCATACCTGCTCAGCTATGTTTCCCGCCAGGACCGTTTCGAAACCGAACATCAACAATATCTGGGCTTTTTAAAGAGCTTTCGGGCGCCATGACTCAGCAGCTGAAATCCACTCTTGACCGATTTCTTCTTTTCGTTGGCGGCTTCGGCATTTTACTTAAACAAGTCGCCTCTGAACTTCTTCATCCTCCCTTTGAGTGGCGCCTTCTAATGGAACAGATTTATCAAATCGGCTTCAGGTCGTTTCCGCTGATTTTCATCACCGCCCTCAGCACCGGAATGGTGATGACTCTTCAGTTCGGGATCGGACTGGCTAAATTCGGCGGCCAACCCTATGTGCCCAAGATCGTCTCGCTCTCGATCCTGCGGGAGATGGGTCCGGTATTCACCAGCTTGATGGTGGCCGCCCGCGTGGGAGCCGGAATGGCTTCCGAGATCGGATCGATGGTTGTCACGCAGCAGATCGACGCGATCCGGGCGCTGGGCACCTCGCCTATCCGCAAAATTGTGATTCCCCGTGTTTTGGCCACTTTTATTTGCCTCCCCTTGCTCGGATCGCTGGCGAACCTGGTCGGAGTCGTCGGTGGATTGATCGTTGGCGTGACCGAATTGAAATTGGACCCGGAGTTCTACATCCTCAAGGTCACCACCACTTTATTGTTGGACGATTACTTTTCGGGAGTGGGAAAGAGTTTTTTCTTCGCGATTTTCATTTCCATCACCGCTTGTTATTTTGGCTTGACTGTCAAAGAAGGCACTAAGGAAGTCGGGCTCGCGACGACACAAGCCGTGGTTGTTTCGTCTATTTTGATTTTAGTGGGGGACTTTTTCTTAACCAAGCTCTTCTTTATTCTATGAGGATAGCAGGCTGCTAACAATTTTGTGGGGTTTTGCGCTTGGCCAGTGTGATTGAGGTTCGCAGATTTAAAAAGCGTTTTGGGTCGAAGGAGGTTCACCGTGGAGTTTCCTTTCACGTCGAGCAAGGCGAATGCCTGGGGCTGATTGGCGGCTCAGGCAGCGGCAAGTCCGTCCTCCTGCGCAGCCTGATTGGTCTTGAAAAGGCCGACTCGGGGAGCATCGTGATCGAGGGTCAGGACATCACGCAAATGACCGAGCGTGAGCTGATCGGCATCCGTAAGAAAGTCGCCTATGCATTTCAAGGCGGCGCGCTATTTGACTCGATGACCGTTTTCGACAATCTCGCCTACCCTCTGCGGGAGCACACTGACCTCAAAGAAAGTGACATCAAAAAGAAAATTCGTGATCTTCTTTTTGAGTTCGGACTGGCCGACAGCGAGAATCTTTTCCCCGGCTCTTTGTCGGGAGGGATGCAAAAGCGGGTAGGCCTTGCCCGCGCCATCATTCTCAATCCAGATACCATTCTGTACGACGAGCCGACGGCGGGCCTGGACCCCTTCAACACGCGCAAGATATCCGAAATGATTTTGCGGCTGAAGGCGAAAAAGAAGACCGGAATTCTGGTGACCCACGACATGCCCGTGGCTTTTGAGGTGTGCGACCGAATCGCCTTGTTGGTCCATGGAAACTTGGACATCATTGCAAAGCCGAAAGAAATCCAGCAGGACGCACTTCATCCGATATCTATTTTTGCTCACGGGGACATCACATGACATTCCAGCGTGGGCGGCGAAGCCGCCACGGGCACAAGAGGAGCTGATCCCATGGACGAACAAGTGAACTCGCAGATCAAAATCGGCGTTTTTCTCGCCCTGGGGCTCATGGCCGTCTTGGGGTCCATCCTGGCCCTTGGAGGCGATCGCGCCCTGTTTCGCGACTTCGTGCGGTTGACAGCGAAACTTCCGCAGGTTCAGGGTTTGAACAAGGGCAGCATTATCAGCTTGGCCGGCGTCACGGTGGGGAAC
>PSRN01000133.1 GCA_003176075.1 Bdellovibrio sp. | reverse complement strand
GTTCCGTGAATTCGTTGGGCTGGGCCGCGAGTGAGTAGGCGCCGTTTCGCTCGAATTGGAGTTCGTCGCCCTTGTTTTGGATTATTTCCTCTTCGAGGAGCTGGAGATTGTCCTGAGCGAAACGCCAAATCGAGGTGGCTTGCTCCATACCGTGTTTGTTGACCATGCGGTTGAAGTGCTCCACCGAACCGCAGGTGATAAAGCCGGCATTGCGCCCGCTCGCTCCGAACGCCAGGCGCGATTTCTCGACGATGGCGATTCGCAGCGATGGCTCTTCTTTGTTGAGCCAATACGCCGTGGACAGTCCGGAAATTCCCGCACCCACAATGACGGCGTCATAAACCCGCTTGGGATTTTTTCTTGTGCGATCCAGCCAAAATGACGTGCTCATGCGGGTCCCTCAGAGCGTGGGCGGCGAAGCCGCCACGGGTGTAAGATCAAATACATTTCCTGGGCCGTGCACCGGCACGGCGGATTTCCACAGCGGGTGCACTGGTAGTTGACGTTGCGCCAATATTCTTTGTGTTCGGCGATCATCTGAAAGCCCAGTTTCTGCAGATAGCGCGTGGAGGAATTATTGGGGCTTTCTTTCCAGGAGTGGCACACGATGCCTTTCACGCCAGCCTCGCGCAGCAGTCGGATTGCCGCCGCGGACATCCTTCCACCCCAGCCCTGTCCCCGCAGGTCCCCAGCTATAAACAGCGACTGGAAATAGGCGGTGGACTTGAGATCAAAGGGCCACAATTCAGGCTTTAAGCCCTCGCCCTTCCCGTGCTCCCATTGGCCTGGCGGATAGGTGATTCGGATCCCGCGGATCTCTCCGCTCTCGTCTTCCAGAATCAGCGTGCACCGTGTGTCCCCCAGCCGGGACCGTTCAAACATGAGTTCGAGCTCAGCAGTCGAATAATAATTCGCGCCGATTTCCCGATCGGTGAAGCCCTTTATGGCCGGTAAGTCATCGCGCCTGACGGGCCGGATGTTCAGCATGCGGCAGTTTGATCGGGCTCTTCAGTTATTGTCAAGCGGCAGCGGAGGTGATGCTGTCAGGTCACTGACAGCATCAGGGGCTATGCAGTCAGGTCACTGACCAGGAACCGACACGCCATTCGTCGCCAGTTTGGTGGCGCCTACTCCCTTTTCTTTCGCTCAGGCAATGGCGGCCGTTTGAAGAGCAGGCCAATAAACTCCCTGGCACGGCTCACCAGGTTGGAATTTGGAATATGAATTTGCTGAGCGTGATAGATGCCATGGTGTCCAGACACCGCGTAGCTCGCGAAGCACGCCAGTGCTGCCCACACTCCAACATCCGCCCCAAACAATTCAATGGCCATCGCCGTGCAGGCAAAAGGAGTATTCGCGGCGCCGGCAAACACTCCCACGAAACCCATGGCAGCGAGGGTCGGTAAAGGCAGGGGCAAGAAGGAGCTCAAGGCATTTCCCAGGGTTGCGCCCACGAATAGCAGCGGTGTCACCTCACCGCCTTTAAAACCAGTCCCCAAGGTAAAAGCCGTATATGTCAGCTTGCCAAACCAATCGTATAAGGGGAGCGGCCGGTTCAGGGAATCGACGATGATTGGAATTCCAAGTCCGGCGTATCTCGTCGCTTCGGGAATAAGGAAAAATGTAAGCGAAATAATTCCGCCACCGATTATCGCCCGAACGGGCAACAAAGGCGCGATTTTTTTGCAATGAACCTTTATCTGGTCAGCGCAAATTGCGAAGAGCCGAGCGGCAAGGCCAAAGATTAAGCCGGCAAGAATCGCATGCAGACCATTGAGATTGGCGTACGAGGTGGCGGCTGGGTGAAGGTAATCCGTGTGGTGAATCCCGAGCCCAAGGGTCGTATAGTGGGCGACAAAGGCGGCGACAGCGCACTCGATCACGCCCCACAAATGAAGCCGGCCGACAGCCAGGACTTCAAGACCAAACAAAGTACCGGCAATGGGTACGCCAAACACTGAAGCGAAACCGCCGCTCATCCCCGCCATCAGAAGAGTTCGTCTTTCCGCCCGGCCCATTTTGAAAACATGGGTGAATTGATCGGCGATTGAACCACCCATCTGGACTGCGGTTCCTTCGCGTCCCGCTGACCCACCAAAGAGGTGGGTGAAAATCGTACCCAACAAAACAAGAGGGGCCATGCGAAACGGAATGACGGAGGTCGGATCATGGAACTCATCGATGATCAGATTATTTCCCCCTTCGACGCTGTTGCCAAAAACGTGATAAATTGAACCAACAATCAGACCGCCAAGCGGCAACAGGAAAAGAAGCCAGGGATGCGCTTCCCTGAAGCGGGTGGTCGCCTCTAAGGTGGCCAGAAAAATTGCGGATGCAAGGCCGCAGAACACGCCCACAAGGGCCGATATCGTAATCCATTTTGAATAGTATCTTACGAGATTTTGTTGCGCCTTTATTGTCAACGATTCCTCCCCTCGTTACCAATCCATCTTTGCTGCCAAAAGGAAGTCAAAGCCAAGGGGAGGAAGCATCTTAAGGTCCAGGATTTCAAGACGTATTTGGTCGGCCTCCGACCTTCGATTGGGTAAGAGCCAAAGATTAAACACTTATATCCGGAAATTCAACCCGGAACAGCTGAGGATTCGTCTTTGGGTCAACGATGAACTTCGCCAGGCCACCGTGTGCGGCTGGGAAATGCAGTTGCGGAGCAAGGGATCCTTGTGTAGATGACCAGCTAGCGCTGTCAACTGAACTGCGCAGTCGATCGACCCAAAGCTCGATTCTAATTCAGGAGGTTCGAGTGAAGAGTTTAGTGTTGTCTGGACTGATACTTTTTGCGACCCGGGCGACGATGGCTAAAGAAGAGCCAATGGCAAAACAGCCGCCAAAGCCGCAATTGTACGACCTTGGAGTGGCTTCGATCTTGGAGTGTCAGACTAAAACCGGCTCTGCGGTTTTGTTGGTCACTGCACTTCGGCCCGGCAGTGGTGACGACATTTTTATGGCGGTTGGCACCTACGCCTATAAGTCTAAGGATGGCAAAACACGTTTTGCCGTTGAACACCTCGAAGTCGATGCCAGTGTCTCCGATGTGGAAGTGATCAGGCCTTCGGGCGATAGTTCCGATGTTTTTATGTCTTTAATCGCGTCCGACGTCGGTTATAAGGAAGGCGCGGTGGCCACCGAAGCAAAGGGTGGTATTGATACGAGCGATCCACATGGAGTTCGTTGTGCTTGGAAAAATGAATAATTCGGTGAAGTCTGCAGGGCCGTCCGCTGCCGAGGAATCTCAGCTGATCGGAGTAGGAACCGAGCTGACCGTGGGAGAAAGCGAAACCTTTGGTGTACCCGTCCTACGCTTATTGGATGTCAGACGTTTATCTCCTCATGGACGTCATTGTTGCTTATAGAAACTCACGGCCTTACTTGAATTAGGCGCTGCAAATACATTCCCTTGGATCATTCCCTTTAGATCATTCCCTTTGGATCAGGCAGTTTACTTCAGGGTCTTGACCAAGGGGACAAAGACGAAATCTCCTTCGCCATCGGCGGGCCGGGAGTCCGGTCGCCTGGAGTAAATAGTCACTCTTCCCGAATTGAGGTTTGCTTCAAGATTAGCAAGACCATTATTGCTGGGCTTAAAAATGCCCAACCTTTTGACTGTATGGGGTTCTAACTGCGGATAAACGTGATAAAGGAGTTCGAGCTGCGCGGAAATATCGTCCTCTTCTTCAATAGGCCCTCCGACCCCGGAGCGGGAGCGAATGAACTCAAGGGCATGCTCAGCGTCGTGAAGGGCTTCGAACGTTTTTCTTGGAATAAGAACCGCGACGGGATTTTCACCTGGTTGGCTCTCTCCGTCATCATGTGTGATCACCACCAGACCGTCGGATACGTAGTCTTTATCAGTTCGATTAGCAACTTGCCGGTACGCCCGGTTGCCGATCCAATTCTGTGTTGAGACTGTGATCACCTGGAGTTTTTCAAATCGAGAAATGTCGACCGGCAAAACCGGCGCGGCATTCATTCTCGTTGGCGCTTCGCTTTTTTCAGCACCGAAGAACTCCCTGCCTACATGCCGGATTAACGGAATGAAGATGAGATCCCCTGTTATGTCTTCGGGGAGCCGGAGTTTCGGGTCCTGGTTATAAACAGTCACTTCTCCAGTGTTGAGAGTGTGGCGAAAATATTCATCCCCACCCTGGGTGTCATCAAACTTGGTCACATACTCAATATGCTTGGGTTTGAGTCTTGGATAAACCGTGTACAATCTCTCTAACTGTTCGGAAATTTCATGCTCTCTTTCGATGCGAAATCCCTTGGAACGGATCAGCTTGATGACTTTCTTCGCGTCAAGTTCCTGAAATGCCTGACCTGGGATAAACACCCCAAAAGGAATTTGCGCATCCGCCGCCCGCTTTTTTGACCGGCTTTGGTAAGTGACGGCGATCAGTCGGTCGGATACATAGTCGGAGTTTTCAGGATTTACAACTAACCGGTTCCATCCGCCGATCCAATCTGGTTTCTCGATAGAAAGAACAGGCTGGTTAAAAATAGGAAATTCAAGACTTTCTTCCTGCATCTCCTCTGCTTCCTCATCCCTAACAATTTTCCTGCTTTGGGAGGCCCTGGTTTCTGGAGCTGATTCGACTAATGGGATGAAGATAAGGTCTTCTGGTTTGGCTTCGGTCAAGGGGACATCTTCGTGGAAACGTCGGGAAAAAAGCCTTACTTTTCCTTCCTCGAGGAAGAAATCAAAACGTTTATGGCCTTCATTTCTTTCAAATTGGAATATATCCTCGATTCTTCCCGGTTTGAGCCTGGGATAGTTCTTGTACAACTTTGAAAGCTGTTTCAAAATTGCTTCCTCCCGCGCCTTGCTGCCCCCGATTCGCTCCCCGATCTGATCGAGAGAATCACCGAGGTTGAAACGGACAAACTTCAGGGCTTTCTCCGCATTCTTCCGGGCATTATTCCCCTTTTTGAGATTCACAAAGGTCTGAACGGAAATAAACGCTCCAATGGGAAGTGGCTCCTCCTCCTGAGTTATTCGTTGAGTCACCACGATGAGACCGTCGTTTAGATAATCTCGGCTCTCAGGATTCTCCCAAACGTTCCGGTGAAGTTCCTTGATCCACTTGGTTTTTCCTACAGGAAGCGCCTTGCGGGTTCGCTCTCTTTTAACGCTCACGATTTGAACTCCGTGCACCTCAGGGCATCGCGTTTGGGCTGAAGCACTGATGTCAATCAAAAGGGCGCCGAAAAAGAGCGTAAAACCTGTGAACAGGGCTTGTACGAAACGCAAGACCTTCATTTTTTTCCTCCAAGAAGTTCGAAAAATACCTAAGAGAGCATCTAAGATTGATTTATTGACGCTCAAACTGATAGCAGCTGGAAGCCCGCATGAGTAGGGAGTATGTAATTATGATAACCAAGCACTCAATTAGCACCTATATTGGCACCAATACCAGCACCGAGGGGCTGCCTGCGTGGGGCGGGGGAAGTGCGCGGTCACACCGAAAGCTAAAAGTCGATTAGGGCGACGTTGCAATCGCCTTGAGCTTTCAGGACTGAATCTCTTGCCGATCGAGCTGTTTCCCAGAATTTTGCGATGGCCTCCGCGTTTCCATTTCCCGCGCTCGATTCCGTTCTGAAAGCACGGTCATGGTCAATCCCTTCGTGGTAAGATGTTCCTTCAACTTGCCACAGCGCTTGGGTGCATTTTGCCTGATCATTGGAGGCTTCTGTTTTCTTATCCATGAGACCACATTTTGCGCGTGCCTTTAAGAAAGCGTCCATCTTTTCACGCGAAGCGGCCATTTCATTTTGAAGTGAACGCTGAAGCTCAGGACCTTTAAGACCAGCCTCCCATGCGACAAAATGGAAATGCCCTGCCTGGTATGAGTTGATAGCAACTTGATCGATTGCATTCCGACATTCGATTTTATTAAACTGAGGGCTAGCCGCATTGGCGTTCAGACTAAAAACCAATGATATAGCACCAAGAAATGAACGTGACATGAACTCTCCTTTTTTGTGGTCTAAGTTAACCGCTCAGGTACAAAATCTTGTGCGGCTTGGTTCGGACCGTTTTACCATCACCACTGCCACCGTCAAACGGGGTTCCCATCTCAGACAACTGCGAGAAAAAATTGCAAGCTTGGGAGTCATTCGCGGGAGCGAACGCTATTGAACGAAATTGGTCTGTCCTACTGCACGACGCTCGCCACGCCGCCAAGATTCCAGTATGGTGTGACTGCAGTCCGGAGGAATTCTTGCGTTCATTCCTTTCAACATTAGTTACCTTATGGGCGTTGTCCGTCACCTGGGCGCGAACGTCAGTCGACACCCGCTTTACGATTTCCGATGCGGGGCCCGCCCTTGGCAGCGAGACCCTTGATCCAGGCGGCTCCAAAGATCCTAGGGGCGCCAAAGATCCTGGCGGCTCCAAATTGACGCCACAACAGAAAGACCTGATTTACGCCATCGTTCGAGAGGACAATGCAAGAGTCACCGGATTCAGCGAATTTCACGACCGCCAGGAGAAAAACTATGTGGGGGTTGTGGTCTGTCTGCAGGGCGGTAAAGAGGGCAAAAGCGGTCTTGTCGATCAAAAGAAATCGTTGAGCCGATTCTTAGCCTTTCGTAACGACAGGGACTGTTTGCGAATGGCCAACTCGAGGATCCCTGTCACTTTTATCTATTCCATCGCCGGTTCCGAGGACACGCCGGTTTATGTCATCGAAAAAATAGTCACGCCCGAGCAGGCCAGGCAGATCCTTCTCCGTTCCCAACGCAGGCACATCGCGGTTCACCTGCAAAAAGCCTTCGCCTATGGTACGGAGCCGTCGGAGGAGGACTTGGACGCCTTCGTCGAAGAGATGGTTCGACCTGAGGCAAAGAAGAATCCTCAGTTTTGGCAAGACATCCTGGCCGAGGCATCACGCGCCAATCCATTTGTTGGTTACAAATTCACCGATGAAGTTGCGCGTGCCCTCAATGGCTTGTTGCTGAAAGCGGCCACCGATCCCGGCAGTGGCTCTGCGAAGGCGCCGAGGGCACCGAACTGGCCTCCTCATGCCGCCTCAACCAAGCGGCCCTCAAATCGTGGTCAACAGAAAGGTGCCCGCCATTTGTAATTTCAACTCCGAAATGTCACTATTAAAATAAGATCATTTCCGTGGGGCTGATAAAATCAGGGTCAGCGAAAGCCATTCCACTTGTTGTTATCGTGATCGCGACGGTGAGGAACGCTAAAAAATATTTTGCCATAAAAAATCTCCTTTTCGGTGATGGGTAAACTGAACCTCGTTCCTCATTACCAATTGAGCCTGGTCAAGTCTTGGACAAAATGATTTCTGTCGGACAATGCCTGCTAAGAGTGCATCAAAGATGCGCTCTAAACCGGCAGTTGATACTCGCGCAAAGCTTTGTTGAGAGAAGTCTTTTTGAAGAACCGCTTTTCAAGGGTTCGAAAATTTTCTCAATTTTGGGAGACAAGGACCACGGCGCCACGAGGCCCCTCCCAAAGGCTGGTTTCTTTCCCGACCAAAGCCTGGGAAGTCATCGAAGAACTGGCCCCCGAATGAAGCGCTGTTTATTTCTCGCACCATTCGGATAGACTGAATCCAACACGGAGGTTTCCGGGAATGAAATCATCTTTCAAATGGCTGTCTTTATCGTTTTGTGTGGCTGGCCTTTCCGCTTGCGTCTCCGCGAGCAAACACGAGGCCCTTCAACAGGAACACGCGACCTGTGAGTCCAGGTTGGCCGCCGATGAAAAACAGATTCGGGATCAACAGAACAAGATTCACGATGATGACGTGCTCACCAAAGATCTTGAGGCCAAACTAGGCTCCACGTCCAGCGCTAAACTCCAACTGGAAGGCAACGTGGCCGAGATGAAAAACGCTTTGGAAGCTCTGACCAAACAGCGCGAAGAGGCCGAACGGCGAATTATTGAATTTCGCGAATTGACGACCAAATTCAAGTCTCTCATCGACACAGGAAAACTGACGATCAAGATCGCCGACGGTCAAATGGTGGTGGCGATGTCAAGTGACATTCTGTTTCCGTCGGGCTCGGCCCGGCTCTCCAAAGAGGGGATATCGGCGCTTAAGGAGGTGACATCGCTTCTTGAATCTGTACCGAATCGAAAATTTCAAATTGAAGGCTATACGGACAATATCCCGATTAAGAACTCAACTTTTCCTTCCAACTGGGAATTGGCTTCGGCGCGATCCATGACGGTTCTGAAAACCATGCTCGAAGCCGGTATGGCGCCCGAACGGCTCAGCGCCGCGAGTTTTGGCGAGACTCACCCGGTTCAGTCCAACGATACGGATGCTGGTCGGACCGCCAACCGCCGGATCGAGATCGTTGTCGTGCCGGATCTTTCGACCCTGCCAGGATATGATCAATTGCGAAAGTTGGCGGGATCCTAAGGGGCCCCTATGGCCAACGCGATAGAGAAGCTCGCAGGCGAGCGATCCGTGCCTCATCCTCGTGCTCATCCCCATCCCCATCCCCATCCCCATCCTCGCCGCCGCGAAAATAACAAAACTGATAAGCGGCGAGGCTTTGCATCATTGCAGGTTGAACTTCCGGATGGTGGCGCATCAGTCGATTTATTCTCTCGGCGACTGTAAACCCTTGACCGTCATACCGGTAATTTTTCTCCAGATGGGCAAGTTTCTGCAATAGCAACTGCAGCGGAGGCCTTTTTTTCCTGGACCTCGCCCACAAAAGCAGACGGCCCGCGGCCAAGACAAACAAGATAACAAAGATAAGACCGAGACCCCACACCATGGTAGATCGATCGACGACCTGGGGGCCGGGGGCCATGGCGATCCACGAAGTGGGGTCCACAAGTTTCCAAGTCTTCAAGTCTTCGTCAAACACCTCCACCCAAGCGTGCGCGTCGGATTGGGCAAAAATGAGTTTTCCCAAAAAGGGATTCCAACGACCCTCAGCATAGCCAGAAACAACGCGACTGTGAAAACCAGCCTGACTGAGAAGAGTCGAAACGGCGGCCGCATAGTGTTCGCAGAAGCCTGATTGGGTTGCGAAAAAAAACTCATCCAGCGGAAAGGCAGACGTCAGGCGGCCTGGTTCAGTGGAGTAGGTGTAACCTTGACGAAAATGCCGCTCGATGGTGAGTAAAGCTTCGTTCAGCGATCTGTTCTGCAGGTTTTTACGAACCCAAGTTGCGGTTCTCGGATACAGCAGTGGTTGCAATGCCAGGCGAGTTTTCGTGGCCGGGTTTTTATTGAGCGCATAATTGGAAAAATAGTGAAGGCCATTGTCCGTGTGGGGAAGTGTTTGGACTTTGAAATACCTTTCCTTGGCGGCAGGCCAATGGTCAAAATCGACGATCACAGCCACGTCATCCGAATGTTTCAGCTCAGAGATGGAGCCGGGACTCATCTCGCCGTCCAGGTTCAGCCCCGTTGTCGCGATGTTTTTTACGTCAGCCACAAAATAGCTGACGACAAAGAATCCGCTCAGGGCCAAAGAAAGAATAAGAATGAGATTTCTGAGGCGGACTCCTCCGAAGCCAATATTGTTGGCATACCAAAAGAAAATCACGGCCACGGCCATGACCACCTGCGCGGCGAGACCGCTTGATTCCCGGAGGGTCACGACTGAAATCAGAAGTGCCGCGAAACCCGCCGCGGGATTAAACACCCGTGACGGTTTCTCGGGCCATCTCCCATCAAGGGCGACCTTGCTGACCGAGCCCCCCGTGGCGACTTCACCGCCCACGCTGGTTGCAAAAATTCGGCGATAGGGAAGTCCGGTTTTTTGCAAAATTTTTTGATCCGCCAGGGGGAGTAGCCGGGGATCACGAATGGGCTCAAGCTCCTTCGTTTCAAAATCGTCGTGGGAGGAGTCTGAGGCACCCCGTGGGAGCTGGTGGTCTTTCCCCCGCGGCAGGACAGCAAGGGTTCCGCTCTCGTCGAAAACTCGCCAATAGCGAAAGAACTTGGACGGGGAATATGTTCGAAAGCTGAGACGCGGGAGCGGTTGGAGCCCCGCGCTTGAAAATCGCAGCGGGATCCACAGAACCACGGTTGACCCTGATGAAAGCGGCGGATTGGCGACAGTGGGATGCCCGCGGAAGGCGATATAGAGGGGTTGCGTGGCTTGCGCGCTCTCATTGGTCACTTCGACTGCAATCTTGGTTTCTTCCTCGGCAAAAACTGCCGTATCGAGGCGGAGTTTAACCTTGAGGTGTCTGATCGAACTGCTGGAATCCACAAGATGAATGAGGGTGATCAGCGTCATCAGCTGCGAACACCAGCGGTTGGCCTCGGAGCCATATTTATAGGAATACCAGACCGACAGCGCAGTAATTGCGACCATCAGCAGTCCCCGCCAGGTCGGCAGGCCGAAAACCTTTCTATACGTTGAAGGAGAAGTTTTGCGCCAATTCATCGGCGTCCCTGACCCGGTGTTGGACCACCGGCCTGATACTTCGCTTGAAGTCTTCCGGCAGGGCAAAATCTCGCCCTTCCATCAGGGCGAAAGCCTTGGCAAGCCGAACGAGATCGCGACCCGCCCGTGAAGAAAGGAATTTTCCTGACTGGCGGGCGGCTTCCAGAAATCGAACGACCAGATCCAAGAACGTGTCGCTGGTCTTAATCGCGTGGGCCGCGTTTTGCAGGGTGGTGAGCTCATAGGCGCTCATTTGCACACTGAGGCGTTCCAACTTCTCCTGCACGCCGTTTCTTAAGATCACTTTTTCAAACTCGCGGGCGGGGTAACCCATGCGAACGCCCACTGTGAATCGATCAAGCTCTGATTCAGGCAATAAGGTCGTGCCAATGTGGTCCGTGGGATTTTGGGTAGCGATAATAATTTGGGGAGTTGGCAGAGCCTTGGTCACGCCCTCGATCGTCACCTCGCCCTCTTCCATTGCCTGCAAGAAAGCGCTTTGCGTGCGAGCCGGAGCGCGGTTGAGTTCATCGAGAATGACGACGGAGGCAAAAATGGGTCCTTCGATGAGTTGCGGTTCAGCCGCCGCTGCAGACGGCGGCGCCTCGCCCGAAGGATTTCTGAGCGCCACCCGACCCAAAATATCCATCGGCAACAGATCATTAGTGCATTGAACGCGTTGGAACTTGAGGCCGAGAATTTTCGCGATTGACTTCGCCAGCGTTGTTTTGCCCAGGCCGGGACGGTCCTCGATCAGGATGGATCCCCTGGCCAGCACGGTCGCAAAAACTGTCGCCGTCACCTCCGATTTGCCGAGGATCACCTCATTGACGGCGGCAAGACATTGCTGGATAAGAGCCACTTGCAACTCCTGTGAAGTGGCAAGTCTTGCAGTGCGGGCAGTCGCTGACATGGCAAAGATTATCGCAAAGGCCGGCATCCTCGTCATCATCATCACGGGACCTTCCGGAGTAGAAATTTGAGATCTATCCTAAAGTTCAAGATGCACCCCCGACGAAGATCTTTCACAATCAATCTTATTGCGAGTTGGACCTGATTAGAGCTATAAAGGTCTTAATAGGAGCTGAGGTTCTGGTCATATCGAATCCGATTCGAAGAGAAGTTCAGATTTCCAAATTAAAACCAAATCTTAGTCAGTATTTACGGGCGGCTCAGAAGGGGCATCGCACGACGGTTTTGGATCGGGACGTTCCTATCGCGGTCATTGGTCCAGTTGAACCCTCAATGGATAAAGTCGGAGAGGGACTTGACCTCATTTCGGCGGTTCAAGGCCCCGAATCTCTTCATAAGATCGCAATCTCACTCGTGCGTGGCAAGGTGGACAGCCTCGAATTGCTTTTGGAAGAACGTGGCGAACGATAATGCTGGCTTATTTGGACTCGTCAGTCCTTCTAAAAAGAATACTTCATGAGCCGGGGGGACTCGATGGGATTAGTGAATTTGGTCCGTTTATCTCAAGCACTCTCATTGAGATTGAGTGCTTCCGTTAAAAATCAAACGAAATATATCTGCATCTACAGGCAATCACCCGAATTCGAATAACGGACAATGTCGCACAGATTGCCAAGCGGCCCTTTTATTGTCTCTCTAGGAACCTTGGATGCAATTCACCTGGCATCCGCAATGCTCTGGCGAGAGCGAAAAAACGATCGAATGGCATTCCTAACGCACCCGATTTCGCCCAGTCGGGTTTCGCTATCTTGCTCCGGCTGATCCGCGCGAGACGTTTGAACTTGCCATTTCCGTGACCGCGGCCCTCCCCTGCCAAAGCGTCCCTTGCCAAAGCTTAGTGGCGCCCCTTATGCCACCCATGGCAGCAAGGTTTATTGCTTCGTTTACAGTGTCATCAATCAACTCGTCCTTGGCGGCGGAAACCTCAGCGAGGCAAAGCCGGGGCTCCTGCGGATCAAGTCTAACACTTCTCACGATATCACTCTGAGCCTTGGCTCTGCTTTGCAAATAGTCCAAAGCGTCGTGGCCGACGAAGGCCGCCGAAGCGCCAGTCACCGCCACCCAGAAGGCGGCAAATCCACCAAAAGGAAAACTGAGAATAAAGGAACCCACTCCAAGGGTGAGCTTGGCAATATCCGCGGCGAAACTCATCTGCTGCTGACGCCGCAGACTGGCCTCAACAAGGTCACAGTACTCCGGGTGTTTTTCTAAAAAGGGCTCCATGGCCATGGCTGGCCCCAGCAGGGCATCTTTGAGTTCATCAATGTGGCGATCGTCATTGTGCCCGGCCCAGCGAGCCAATGATTCCTCCCTGCTGTTGAATTCAGGAAGGGACTCTGAAGCTAGTTTTCTGATCTCTTCACCGGTCACGGTGGGCGTCTTGATACGAAGGAGAATCGGATAGGTATCCACTAATTCCAGGAATCTGTCGTGGTATTGAACTTGCCGAGTCAGTCTCAAATCGCTTTTGAATTTCGCGAGTTCCTTTTCCGGGTCCTGACCCATGTCTCTGATGTTCTTCTTAATATCCTCAATTGACTTTAGGAGAGCCAATTTGGCTTTCTCGCGTTCCTCGGCCGTCGCCTGATCCCAATTTTCAAAAGAATGAAATTGAGGGGAGGTGAGTCTCGCATTTGGCCGAGTCATATCCTGCCTGGAGCCGAATTTTTTGCGGGCGGCAAATCCAAGCAAAAGATTCCAGCGGGCTTCCACCAGCCTTTCGGGAAGTGTCTCAGTGACAAACTTATTGACCTTCGGACATACCACCGGCGAATGGGCGGCGATTTTGTCGTCTCCGCATAAGATCATGGCCCGGGCCAGGTTGCGCTGGTGCTGCAGTTGCGCCTTCATCGACCCGATGCGATCCTGGAACAGATTTTTCCAGTGAAGCTCTTGTTGATGATCCGACGCTGCGAGCCGGCAGGCAGGTACGCGATACTCACTGAAGGCACCCTTGCGGACAATGCGTGGGTCCATGTCGGGGATATCTATTGGAAGATATCGCGTATCAACTGTCCCGTCGAAGTGGCAGTTGGCTATCGCCGCCACCGGCAGCAAGAAGCTTGTAGCCAAGAAACTCATGGTAAGGAGAAGCTCTAACGATTTCTTCATACTGAAGTTCATCCAACGAAATTCACGCCGGCACCGCTTGGTCTAAGCAGTTACAAAAAGGATCACTCTTGACCGGTGGTAGCACCAGCGTGCTTTGTGCGACCTGATCCCGAATCAAATTCATCCAGCGAATGCCTTGGGGCGATGTATGAGCCCTGTTCCGCTTCCACTTCGTCGGAGAAATACAAGTAACCCGCTCCGGCCAACCCGAGCGCTATCCATAGTCTTGGAGACTTTACGACACTTTTAAATCTCGCATGCAGTAAATTAAGCTGGAGGGCAGTTGCCGCCTTCATTTGATGAAGATCACGGAAATACTGAACCAATACCTTTAAGTCAGGAGCTTTTTTAAGCCTTTTCATCACCATATCGGAGAACGCCGAATGCCGCCTGATATCTTCCATGGTTACTGTAACCTTAGTTCTTTTTAACTTTTGTGCTACTTCTGCCGGTGCGCCGCTGAATAAGGCGTTCTCCTCAGCAGCAATTTCTTTCAGCTCTTTTGACACGGTCGAATAGTCCCTCTTTGCCGAAGGCGTCAGTCTCCATTTCTCCGTTGCATTCTTTCTCTTTGCCCTAAAAATTGCTTTTGCTTCATCCATGCTCACATCTTCAAGCTGAGCAGACCATACTCCGTTGTTGTCCAACTGGCCAAAGTTCTCTTCAGCGAATTTTACACCAAGAATTTTGAAACCTTTAGCCGTCTTTGGATTCAAATCCCGGCCTGAGTTCGAAGTC
>PSRN01000123.1 GCA_003176075.1 Bdellovibrio sp. | reverse complement strand
TATTACTCGCGCAATCCCGTTTACAAAATCAGGGGTATGGGCCGCCGGGATTTTTACGATTTTTTCGATAACTCCGTGCCGTCGGAAGTCAGTTTCTACCTTCTTCGCAACATCGACGAGCCATTGCCTGACTGGCTGGCTGACCGGCAGCTTAAGCTGGAGCGGATTCAAACCTTTGAACCCTACGAGTTGGTTCGGGTGAGTCCGTGATCCGGTTTTTCGCGGCCCTCACGGCCCTGATCATCTTTTACTTTTGCTACGGCATCTATGTGGCGCAAATGGACATTGAGATTCTGCCCTCCGAAATCAAGCGGGAACACCCGCACGGCTTCCATGATTACCGGGGAGCGATTAATGTTGAAACGAATCTCAGCCGCGGATCCGCGCACCCGCTTCAGGTGATAGAAGAAGCCCAGCGCGCGGGCCTTGATTTTCTGATCCTGACGGATGTGAACCAATTTTCGCAAGCGGAGTCCTTTAACGGCTATCATGACAGGGTTCTCGTCATGTCTGAAGCGGAATACGCTTTTCTCGATTCCCGCCTGCTCTTGGTGGAGAAAGGCCCGCAGCGGACTTTGACTCAGGCGAGTGAAGCAAATCTATATTTGACGGATACGTTGTCACAGGAGTGGAACCAAGGGCGCGAGGCCATGGTGATTCTGGCGCACCCGTTTGTGCGCGGTCAGCCCACATGGACAGGGGCTTATCCTCCCGGACTCCATGGGATCGAGATTCTCAATCCCAAAGCCATCGGCGAAAACAGTTGGTTGGATTCAAAGCTCAACGTCATTTGGTCTCTCCTCACTTATCCATTTAATCCCAAGTACGCTTTTTTGCGCCTGTTTAGGGAGCCGATCGAGGAAACTTCGCTTTGGGACAGCATCTCGGCCGCCCGCCCATTCTACGGTTTCGCGGGAGCCGACGCCTCGGCCCGCGCCGTTCCCCTGGCCAATTATTTCGTTCGTTTTCCGTCCTATCAGCGCTCCCTTGAGATCGTCAGCAATCACATTCTTCTCGGCTCGGAACTGACGGGTAATTTTTCGAAAGACAGGCAAAAAATTTATCAGGCCTTTCGGAGCGGAAATTTCTACGCCGCCTTGGATTTGCTGGGGGATCCCCGCGGTTTCAATGCCGTCCTTTCGGATCATGACCACGCTTATTTGATGGGTTCTCGAATCGATCTTAAGGCGGGACTTGTGCTGACGGCGAAGCTCGGCCACCAACTCAACGTGGATTATGAACTTGTTCTCCTCAAAGATGGTCAGCGCGAACTCATGGTCCATGAACCCGAGCTCAATTATGAAATCAAATCTCCCGGGGTCTATCGAATTGTCGTTCGCGTTTGCCCGACTTTGCCTTTGCCGGACGGTAAGAAATGGATGACCTGGATCTATACCAATTCATTTTACGTTTCAGCCTTGGGACGGCGGAATTGAACGCCAGCCAATCGCTCGTCACATTCAAGCTGGCACGCGAGTCTTTCCTCAGGCCGAAATTTTCGTTCGACCGCAAACTCAGTTTCCAGTTCATTTCGCGGAACTTTAGAAAGCAAACCAGCGGGAGCAATCAATCGGCAAGTGCCGCAGGTCGCGCAACCGCCGCAACTGTGATCCAAATCGATTCCGGCATTTAATATCGCCGATAGGACGCTTTCACCACGGCGTGCCCAAACAAGTTCGCTTTCGAAATTGAATTTCACTCGTCCGTTGGCATTCATGCTTGAATCTTTGAGTGGAGGTTTGTATTCAATGTTCATGGATTATATCGCGTTTGACTTGGAAACAACAGGGACCGTTGCTGGTGTTGATCGGATTGTTGAAATCGGTGCAGTGAAGTTCGTTGATGGTGAAGTCGTGGGTTTATTTTCGACCCTCGTGAATCCTCAGATGGCCATGCCGGCGGCGGCATCCGCCGTCAATGGAATTACTGATGAAATGCTGCAAGGCAGGCCGTTGATCGGTGACTTACTGCAATCGTTGACGGAATTTTGTGGGGAAGCAATTTTAGTCGCTCACAATGCTAATTTTGACGCGCAATTTTTGATCGCGGATTACAAGAGAATTGAGATCGCCACCCCGCGGGGAGTCATTCTTGATACGCTACCCATGGCTCGTAAGATTTTTCCCGGTTTGCCCAATCACCGGCTTTCTACTGTTGTTCAGCATCTCAATATTCCCGCCAGCCAGTATCATCGCGCCGAGGACGACGCCACCCTCTGTGGTCGAGTTCTGGAGCAAATCGTTCAAAAGATCGCGGTGGATAACCAGGCTCCCAAAATTGAGAACCTCATTGCACTCACCGGCAAACCTGCTTTTTACTTTCCGGTGATAGAACGTCAGCCCAAGCAGCTGGATCTATTGAGTATGTTATGATGTTATTTTTGCAACTCCCGCTCCCAAGCCAAAATGCCCTCGGTGAGCAGCCTTTCAGCTAGAACAACCTTATTGAGCAACACTTTCCCCAGCGCAATTTCTTTCTTATCCCTAGCCAAGGAAATATCATTCTCTAACTGCTGTCTCTACTTGGAAAAGTCATCGCGTTTCTCTTTAAGGGAATCTATTGCCTCTTGTATGAGTTCCCGCCGATCCTCCTTGGGGAGTCTATCGAGGTATTCCCGAAGTCTCTGTTCATTGCTTTTTTCATTCATCTGGAGAAGCGCTTCGTAAGCATTTTGGGGGGGGTCAGAGCGGGGCCAGGTTTCCATTTCTGTGAATAGTCCTTGCATAAGATCATGCCGCGGCTCCTTCGAAACGGAAGAATCAGGCGATTGCGCCTCTGATATGTGACTCACCATCAAACCTGCCATCAAGAGCGCTGCCCGCGCTGTTCTTTTCCACATGAGAACCTCCGCGGTCCGTTGCGACAGAGTCTGGTGAAGTTTGCAAAAGTCGTCCCAGGATATGAAAAAAGGTGATGCAGGCACCCAAGGCAAACTGATACGCTCCCTAATGAGGGGGTATGAATGATGAATTTCATTGTTCAAAACAGGGCCATTCTTTCTTCGATCTTATTCACGCTCATTACAGGTCAAGTATCGAATGCTCGTGATGAGGCTCACGGCGGGCGAAGCCCGATTCCTCACTTCGATCTCGATATGACGGGGGCGGAGTGGGAGAAAGTCTTGAAAGGACCGACGGGTCCCACGTTTCCGATTCAAAGCCCCCTCGATGAGGTCTTGCGTTTCGGCAAGCGCAATTTGGATTGGCTGAGAGTGATCAATGACCATCGTGACGATAAAGTTTCTTTCACCAGTGAGGCGACCCAGGCAGCTCACCCGATCGATGATCCGATTGAATACAATGAAACATTAATCATGCAGGCATACGGGGACCTGATCCAGCATCTTCCCGCAAGAATGAGGGCGGTTTTGGTTGAACAAGCGCCAATGACCGAAGACCCGGGTTTAGACCTCCTGGAATATCTGTCCTGGGGGAGGAAAGCGGATGTTGTTTACCAGAAGGCCGCGCGTTGGCTCATCATGCAGCGTTACTTGGATTATTTGAAAAGCAGGCGCAGCGAAGACGTCCGCGGTTATTACAACCTACGCAAAGATACTGAACGCGAAGAACATTTCGCCGAATTTAACTCCCTATCCGATGCGCAAAAGAAAACATACTCGGATTGGTTGCTGGGAATTTGCATGAACGCTCGCCAAACCCAGGAGGATTGCGCGCAGGAGTTGAAACAAGCTATACTTGATCAAAAAGTTAACAGCTTCTATGCAAAGTATTTTCATGATGCGGAAGATAACTGGAATTCATTTTTCGATATTCCACAAGATAGGAAGTACCCGGAGATCCTGTGGGACTCACGGCAGCCGAATCTGACTCGGATAGCTTTCATGGAACCTGAAACGGAGGAACGACGCCAATTTCTCCAAAGCAATATTCAAGATGAGTGGCGGTGGTTAGGCTGGGCTCTCCAGATTGATTTTTCCCCATCCCGTGGAGTTCTGGTCAAGTGGCAGGAAGGAATCACTCCGCACGTGGACCATTTTTCGAACACGATCTTCATGGACGCGAACAGTCCTCTCACCGAGTACAATGTTCGCTGGACCATTCGGCATGAATTCGGACATATTCTGGGTTTTCCAGATTGTTACCTTGAGTTCTATGATGAGGATCGCGCCGTGATGGTCCAATACCAACTGGATATTACCGATCTCATGTGCAGTCGGCGTGGCAAACTCAAAGAGCGGCACTGGCTCGAGCTGCAGCGGAATTATCTTCATTAGTCATTCGTATCGTCTTTAGGGCCCGTAGATCTTCCCGTTTTTGTACAGAAGCAGATTGAGATATCCCATTTTATGGGATAGTATGATATATTCATGCAATGGACCGTGGGCCTCGCTGGCAAGGCAGAGAAGCAGCTCAGGAAACTTCCAGAATATGTTCGGGAGGCCTTTGTCGCTTTAGTCAAAGAGATGGAGGACTACGGACCTTATAGGAACAACTGGGCTCACTATGGAAAATTGAGAGGTTCCGGTAGTCAGTACCATTGCCATATTTGTTCGGGTCGCCCAACTTACGTTGTTTGCTGGGAGATCAAAGAAAAAACGATAAGGGTTGTGGAGATTTACTATGTCGGCACCCACGAAAATGCGCCTTACTAAAAATGAAATAAAAATCCAAGTCGGCGAAAAGCGGGCCCGGCTTTTTCTTGTTCCGAAAGACCGGGCCGAAGGAATTGTGCGTCTCTTGCAAGATTTTGAGGTTAAGGGGGACAATGCCTTCATCCCCTGGCGTGATGCAGTTAATGATCTGATCAAAAAATATACTGAGGCCGGCGTAGCCCTTAAAGGTGCAAGGGCAAAGACTGGTCTTTCACAGACTGAACTTGCGGAAAAGCTAGGTGTCCCGCAAAGTCATATTTCCGATATGGAACATGGCCGGCGACCGATTGGTAAGAAGATGGCCAAGCGACTGGCTGTGGTTCTCCATGTGGGATACAGGATCTTTTTATAATTTGTGAATTTTGAAAACATGGTCGGCAAGCCGACATCTATGATATAAGACTTCTATTCCTCCAGGGCTTGATGAGCCACCGGCCATCGTCGCCCGCGGCCAAAGCCATGTTCGGAAACTTTTAGAATGGGAGGGGCTTGCCACCGCTTAAACTCCGAGCGGAAAAGAGCGCGAAGAAGCCAATCGTCGATCTTTCCCTTGGGAGGCAGGCACTTTTCGACAAGGCGAACGATCGCTTCATCAAGCTGAGAATAGGGTGGCAACTGATCTTCGTCCTTTTGATTGGGGCGAAGCTCGGCCGATGGCGGTCGCGACATCAGAGAGGCCGGAAAAGTTTCCTTCTCCACATTGTAAAGTCCAGCCAAGGCGAAAACCTGTGTCTTCGTCAGATCGCCGATGGGCATGAGGCCGCCGCAAAGATCGCCGTA